>NZ_JAUSYB010000002.1 GCF_030816505.1 Microbacterium sp. W4I20
GAGGTCGGTCAGGCGTGGCCCGCCGGCCGGGAGGAGGTCCTCGTTCAGGTCAAAGCTTTTGCCGATCTGCTCCTGTACCGACTGGCGGACTGCTCGGAGCGCGAGCATGACGACGGGATTCCGGCTGCCGACCTTCAGGTCACGAAGACTGATCACCCCGTTGGGGGAGACGTGGACGCGCGCTGTCCCGCGCGCCGATGCTCCCAACAGACGCCAGCGGATGCCTGCTCCTGCGTCGATGCGGATTCCGTCTGCGCCGTCCTGGGTGACGGTCGCTTTGAGTCGGTTCAGGTGGATGCCGTTGCTGTGTAGCAGCGGACGCGCGAGGGACGCTATCAGTGGTGAGAGGTCGTCGGCACGAAGTGAAGCGGTGAATGCTCCGCGCATGCCGGCGCCGTCGTCGGCGAGGTCGATGCCGTGGATCGTTTCCGGCTGATCGGGGAGGGTGGGTTCTGCATAGACGAGCCATTCCACGGGAACGTCATGGATTTGGGCGTCGACCGAGATGGCGATGCTGTCGATTCGGATGGGGTCGGCGATCAGCCGTGCGGAGCGCAGCACGCCGGGGCGTCGCTGCACGATCTCCGGGGCGGCGGCGGGTGGGGCATTTGCGATCGCCGGGTTGTTCGGCGAGTGAAGGGTCAGTTCGACACCGCTCGCATCGATCGAGAGCAGTTCGAGGGTCGCCCCGGACACGTCGGCGGAGATGCTCACGTTCTCCAGCCCGCGCACCAGTTCGGCGTCGGTGGGCTGCAGGCCGGCGCGGATCCAGCGGATCACGGTGTCGCTGTCGCCGGGCCAGTGCAGGTCAGGTGTCATCGCACCATCCTCGCGTATCGCTCGCCAGCGTCGAACGACCTACGCACGGTCACTGTGCGGCGTCTGGGGGATCGGAGAGCCCTGGGGAACTCGGTGCGGCTGTCGAGAGGTGCCGTTCTGCGGTGAAGAGCACGATTAGGAGACCCACGACACTCGCCAGTGCGGTGAGAGGGGGGAGTAGGCCGAGCGCCGGCGCGATCGCGACGAAGACTGTCGCGATCGTGAGTCGTGCGATGTTCCAGGTGCCGAGCAGTCGTCGCGCGAAGGCTGCGGTTCCTGCGAGGTAGCAGGCGACTCCTCCGCTGAGTGCGGCGGCGCCGAAGAGCCCGAGCCCGTCGGTGGATTCGATGTGTGCCATCGCGACTTCGAGGCCGAGCGCGGCGAGAACGATCCCGCCGACGAGCAGCAGGTGGAGGTAGGTGTAGGCGTCGGTTGCCGCTCGGCCGCGCCCGGAAGCGGGCACGGCCCGGAGTGCGTGCTCTGCGTCGCCGGCCAGTCGGGTGAAGTAGGCCCACCACAGCGCGATGCAGATGAGCATCGACAGGACGACGCCGCTGAGGATTCCGACACTGATGGGTTCGGTTGCGGCACCCGCGCCGATGCCGAGGATCGATTCGCCCAGGGCGAGGATCACGATCAGTCCGTGCCGTTCGGTGAAATGGGCGGTGGAGCGCACGGGCCAGGCGATACCGATGCTGGTGCGGTAGGAGACGATCGGCTCGATCGCGACTGCAGCGATGGTGCACCAGATCTGCCACGGGCCACCGAGCAGAGCCCCGGTGACGAGGAGAGCTCCGGAGGGGACGACAGAGAGAGCGACGGTGATCAGGGTCCGTCGACGGAGTGCGGGTTCAGCGAGCCACACGAACACAATCGCATGAGTGGCACGGGCGACGAGGTACGCACCGACGAACACCAGCGGGCCGAACAAGCCGCCGGGCAGGTCGTCGTAGGCCTCCAGGACGACGAGGCCGGCGACGAACATCGCCGTCATCCCGATGATCATCGCCACGCGCACCACGCCTTGGTCCGCGTGGGCGATGTTGGTGAGCCACCCGTACGCCGTCCACGCCCACCACAACAGTGCAAGGATGACCAGCGCCTGGACGATGCCAAGCGCATCATGCTGCTGCGCCATCAGGCGGCTGAGCTGCGTGAATGCGAACACGAACGCGAGATCGAAGAAGAGCTCGAGCGTCGTGACGCGATCGCCTTCGCGACTGGTGACCGCCCGAGTCAGCGAGGCGCCTGAACCGATTCTGCGACTGTTCACGGCGTGACCCGAGCGTTGCCGCGAACGACGAAGGGCGACAGGCGCTCGCGGAACACGGCGGTGAGCCGGGCACGGTTTCCCGGATCGAGACTCTCGGCGCTGGGGCTGACGACGTGCCCGTTCTCGAGGTAGCTGCCGGAGGGAACCGTTGCCGTGCTCGCGGCGAGGACGAGCTCCGCACCGTGGGATGCGGGCCCGCCAATATGTCCCATCATCGCGGTGCTGAGCGGGGTGTCGTTGAGCCCCGGACACAGTGCGATCACATCGTGGGACGATGCGGCCTCTTCCTCGGCGAGGAGCGAGGACCATGTCACCATCGCCAGCTTCGCCCTCGCGTAGGCGGTGATGGGGGTGTAGTCGTGTCCCAGGTCCATGTCATCGAAATCGAAGTGCTCGACACGGTGCGCGGAGGAGCCGACGTTGACAATCCGAGCGCCCTCGGCGAGGCGGGGGACGAGGAGGCGGGTGAACAGGGCCGGTGCGAGCGCGTTGACCTGCAAGGTCCGCTCGAATCCGTCGGAGGTGACCATCCGCTCCGGCGCGCCAGGAACACCGGCGTCGTTGATGAGCAGATCGATCGATGGCGCCACCGTGCCGACGCGCTCCGCCGCCTGGACGACGTCGGCCAGGTGGGTGAAGTCCGCCGAGACGTAGTGGACCGCGGCGCTGCCCGCGCGCCGGATCCGCTCGAGGACACGAGCGGCATCCTGCTCCGATTCGACACCGAGCACGATCAGAGTGGTCGCCATGCTGGCGAGGCGGAGGGCGGTCGCCTCGCCGATGCCGCTGGTGGCACCGGTGAGGACGACTGTTCCGAATCGGACGCTCACAGTGCGTACCCTCCGGAGGCCTGGATGTCCTGGCCGGTGATCCACGCCGAGTCATCGGAAACGAGGAACGCGATGACCTTCCCGACATCGGCCGGCTCACCGATGCGCCCGAACGCGGTCTTCGCGGCGAGCCCATCGATGACCTCGGGGAAACGTTCGAAGGCGTTGTCGCCGAGACGGGTCCGGGTGGGGCCGGGGGAGATGGAGTTCACACGGATCGACCGACCGGCCAGTTCCTTGGCGAGGAAGCGGGTGGCGATGACCAGGCCGCCTTTCATCGCCGCGTACCCGGAATACCCGGGCTCCGTGTCACCGGGCCACACCGAGCTGCTGGACGTGTTCACGACAGCGCCGCCGTCCGCGATTAGGGGCAGGAGGGCTTGGGTGAGAAAGTACGGGCCGCGCAGCAACACCCGGTAGTAGGCGTCGAAGGCGTCCTCTGTCATCTCCTCGAAGCTCATGCCGCCCCCGAAACCGGCGTTGTTCACCAGCGCATGGATGCGATCGGTGCTCCACTCGCTCTTCAGCACGCGGGTGAGTGCGTTCGTGAAGTCGGGGAGGGTGTTGGTGCGGGCGATGTCGAGCGGAAGAGCGACAGCGGTGCCGCCGTTTCCCCGGATCTCCTCGACGGTCTGCTCTGCTCCCTCGGGGCGTGCGTTGTAGGTGATGACGACGCCCATGCCGCGGGCGGCGATCTCGACGGCGGCACCGCGTCCAATGCCGGAGCTTGCTCCGGTGACGACGACGATCTTCTGGTCAGGTGTCTGTTCGCTCATACTTCAACACAACCGTCAGACGCATCCGACGAGTTAGGGGAATCCCGCCGACTCCTTGCACGATCCTGCCGACGTCGCCAGAAATGGTCGCTCGGACCGAGCTTTGCTGTTTCACTCTTCACATGTCCTTCGATGAGTTCCGCAGCCTGGTGGCGCGGCATGCCCCGGGTGGTATCAGCACAACGCCGATCCCCGGTGTGCTCGTGTCGCGAATGGATGACGGCGGGCCGCAGGATGAGTCGACCACAGGCACCGTACTGGCGGTCGTCGCACAAGGCACAAAGCGGCTCTCCGTCGGCGGGACAGTTCACGACTATGGCGCCGGTCAATACCTGGTCGCGTCCGTGGATCTTCCTGTCTCCGGCCATTTCACCGACGCCACCCCCGAGAACCCTGCCCTGGGTTTCGGTCTGGAACTCCGACCCGAGGTCATCGCAGAGTTGATGCTGACCGTCGCCGCCTCGGAGTTCCCACGCCCGGCTCGTGGCGAGTCCTCCCCGCCGGCGATTGCGGTCGGGGACGTGTCCGCGCGCCTCCTCGACGCCACCATCCGTATGCTGCGGCTGCTCGACCACCCCCGCGACATTCCGGTGCTCGCGCCGATGATCGAACGGGAGATCCTGTGGCTGATCATGTCGGGCGATCAGGGCGCGACCGTGCGTCAGCTCGGTCTTGCCGACAGCACCCTCAGTCGGGTACGACACGTCGTTCGCTGGATGCGGGAGCACTTCGCCGAGTCGCTCCGCGTCGACGACCTCGCGGAGCTCGCGCGCATGAGCCCCTCGGCGTTCCACCGAGCGTTCCACGCCGTGACGTCGATGAGCCCGATCCAGTACCAGAAGAGCATCCGCCTGCAGGAAGCACGGCTACGGCTCATCGCGAACCCTGGCGACATCGGTGCGACGGCCTACGCCGTCGGCTACGAAAGCCCCTCACAGTTCAGCCGGGAATACCGACGCGAATTCGGGGCCTCACCCAGCGAAGACGCGGCAGCACTCCGCGCCGCAGGCACCTAGGAGGTCTACCCGGAGTGGCAGCCGCACCGGTGAGAGTAAGGGGATGCCGTCTCGGGGGAGAGGTAGGGAGCGTGATTGTCCCGGTTTTGGTACCTTCCACCCGCGAGCCTCCCCAGAACTCGCGGGGTGGAAGGCCAGAGCTCGGTGCGGATCGTCCCCAGTACCGCAACGCCGCCGCTCTGCGACGAAGAGTACGCCTCGAAACCGGAAGCGTCTAGATCGCGACCGGATGCAACAACGCCACGGAGACCAACCGGAACGCTCCTGGCGGCCTGCCTCTGGAGCGCCGGGGGAGGGCCTATCGGAATGCGACGCGGAGGGGTAAGTTGACGCTGGATCGCAGGAAATGGCGATCCGCGGGCCGGTGAAGTCCCCAGCAACACCGGCTGGTGGTCCCGAGGGTTCCCCAGACCTATCGGGACCACCCCTACCATTCCGAGGGCCTGTGGAAGCCGGTATATTCGCCGTTACACATCGGCGATCCATAACGTTGACCGAGGGCGGAGCGTTCCCAACCCAACCCGCCGTCGCGAGCCAGGGCGCAGCAGGCAACCGCGTCCCAACCACGGTCTTCGTCACCCTGACGGTCACATCCCCGCCGGCGGGGCGAACCTAGGCTGCTCCTCCAAACCCATGCCCACCGACGGTGCAATCGGGACCGGCGGCGGATGCATGATCGACCGCGCCGGGACGACTCACACTCTCGGCGACTGCCTCTGGCATCAGGTATCCCGGCCTCTCACTGAGGCGGCACGCGGGTTGCTTCACATCGGGGAACCGCAGCCACCAAAATGCGGTCGATCGCTCGAGCCTCCGAGGCAAGCGGAACTAAGCTACCTGGACAGAGTCCACCCTTCGATGGCCCTTAACATCGCGGAAGCCCTGCAGCTGGCGGCCCGATATATCCCTCAGGGAAGCAGGCCGTCAGCGTCCCTCTCTCGCCCTCATCCATAGTGTTCGAACCACGAGGGCGAGTGACCAGTTCGATCAGGCGGGTAGCGGCGGGCGGGCGGCATCCGTCGGCCCATCATCAACGGGCTCCGGGACGAGATAGAGGCCGCTTGGGGCGCTAGCGGTGAAGGCGAGGGCGTCGATCCAGGCGCGGTTGATCGCGGGTTGTCGGCTCCCGGCGTATTTGAAGACGAGCGAGCTGCCGGCGTGCAACCAGACCGTGGTGCGTCCACCGCCGACGCTCATGTCTTCCCGCCATGTGAAAGGGAATGGCTCCCCACGGCGGAGCTTCGCGGAGATAACGAGCTGCAGGTGGGTGAGGGCACGATCTTCGATCTCTATCTTCACGCCGCCTTCATACATGAACTTGCCCACCGTCGGACCTCCTGTCCTGCCAGGGTCCCGCTGGGAACACGGGCGAAGCACTGGTCTTGGTTCGACTACATTCGCACACTCCACGCTGTTGCGCGCCACTCCTTGACAAGCCATGCTGCGTGAGCGCTGCGCGCGGTGAGGCCAGAGTTCACGCGGACCGCCACCCTGATCGTCCGCCCCCAGAGTTACCGTCAGCGTTCGGTTTGGTGCGTGGTGGAGACCATAGACTTTTCGTCATGGGAAGTGGTTTCGATCACCAGCATGAGAATGACTCCGTGCACGGTGGCAACGCTAGCGCCGGTCACCAGGCGAATCCAGGCGATGCTGGCGGGCTACCGTCAGTGCCGTTGGTGGAGGCGTCACGGACCGAGGCCGTGGAGCCCAAACCGTCGTGGCGGGGCTGGATCCACGCGGGCGCGTTCCCGTTGGCAGGGGTGCTCGGTATCATCCTGATCGTCTCGGCGGATGGCGCGGCCGCGAAGCTCAGCTCGACCGTGTTCGTCGTCACGTCCGTGTTGTTGTTCGGCAATTCGGCTCTGTATCACCGGGTGAACTGGTCGCCCCGCACCCGGCAAATCATGCGTCGCGTGGACCACGCCAATATCTTCTTGCTGATCTCGGGCTCCTGCACGCCGGTCGCGGTTCTCTGTCTGTCACCAGCGAAGGCCGTCATCCTGTTGAGCATCGCGTGGGGTGCCACGGCCTTCGGCATCGCGTTCCGTGTGTTCTGGATGGGAGCGCCGAGGTGGCTGTATGTGCCGCTGTACGTGCTCGTCGGCGTTTCCCCGCTGATCTTCCTCGGTGACCTTTTTGCGGCAAGCCCGACCACCACGACCCTGATCCTCGCCGGCGGCATCCTCTACATCATCGGCGCGGTCATCTACGCCCTCAAGCAGCCCAACCCGGTGCCAGGGGTGTTCGGATTCCATGAGGTCTTCCACGTCTTCACCGTGCTCGCCTTCCTCTGCCACTGGGCCGGCATCGCGATCGTGGCACTGGACCCTGCAGCCCGCTGACACACCAACGGGCGACGTTCCCTCTTCGCACCGATTCCGACCTCTGAGCCCACGAGCACGCGCGGACTAGCGCGCAGACGCGCGGCGTTATTCGGACTCGACGCTGCTGGTGTGATGGGGGACACCTACAGGTTTCGATTCGCTTGATCCTCGCTGGCGCAGATATATCGCGAAGGCGACCATCGCCCCGACGGCGAGAAACTCGGACTGCCAGTTCTGCAGGGTCCGATTCCAGAACTCCGCGGAGGTGACGTAGTCCAACCAGGTCTCGGGAGGGAGACCGTGCAGGGCGTTCTCCTCGTTGGCGACGACGTGGCCGGCGAGCGACTGTGCGAACCAGGAGAGCAGGAAGATCGTGCCCATGACCAGCAGGAGCGAGTTCGAGTAGATCCAGAGCCGGATGCCGTGAGCCCGCGCCCATCGGGGAGAGTCGGGTCGTGCGTGGGTGCCGATCATTTGGTCCTCGTCGGTTCCGAGCCCCTCATCGCCCGGCTTCTTGGACTCCGGTGAGCCGCGTTGGATGAACCAGATGGTGGCGAGGATGAAGAGGAAGAACTGCAGGAACTCGGACTGCCAGTTCTCGGCGACGTCGACGAGAAAGTCCGACGACGTCACGAACTCGAGATAGCCGACCGGAGGCTGCCCGTGCTGGGCCAGCTCCTGGTTGTTCTGCGCGAAGCCCGCGAAAGACTGCCCGATGATGGCCAGCAGGAAGATGGCGAGGAAGACGAGGGTGAGGCCGGAGTCCCGGACGAAGCGGCGCATCGGTCATCGCCCCATCAGCGGGAGGACGATCATCACCGCGAGCCCCAGGGCGATGATCGCCGTCCACGTCCAGAAAGCCATACGCATCGCACCGGTGTCAGGTGCCTTGTCTGTCATAACGTCTCCCATCATCGAGATGATCTTCCCAGGAACGAGCAGCCACCCTAACGGTCTTGACAGACAGTAATCGGTCGAAGCCTGCTCAGACGGAGGGCGTCGCCGGTTCGGGAGTTTCGAGAACCTCATCGACGAGCATGATCCCGCCGGAGGAATTAGCGGAGTGCATCAGTTCCTCGATCCACTGCATGTTCAGCTGAGGCGGTTCGGGCTCATCGAACGTGAACCGGAGCGGTATCGAGGGGTGCAACCAGATCGTCGATCGACCACCCGGCTCGCCCTCCGGGTGCCTCCATGAGAGCGTGAAGCTCTCCTGGCGGCGCAGCTTCGTAGCGATCACGATCTTCAGATGCGCGAGCTCGCGATCCCCAATATGGACGGGGTCGCCTGAGCCGTAATGGAGGGTGGCCATCCCCACACCTTAACCGGCAACCGGCTCACTCGCATCAGTTCGCGAGTGCCTTCCTCATCGCGTCGTACGCGGGTGTCGGCTCGTCGTCGTCGAAGAGGAGGTCGTGGCCCTGGTGCAGGCCGCGGTCGTCGTCGATCCACCAGTCGAACCGATCGTCGACCCCCCACGTCGTGTAGGAGACGCACGCTTCCGAGCGGAGGCAGGCTGCGAGGACCGTGGCGTACTGCTCCGCCTGGGCATCCTGGCCCTCGCTGTCCGTGACGTCGTTCTCGGAGATCCGAACGACCAGCCGGGCATCGGCGAAGCTGTCGAATGTGGTGGCGAGATCATCGGCCGAGATGGCATCGGTCTCAAGATCGTAGACGTGAGCCTGAAGGCCCACGCCGTCGATGTGTCCGCCCTGTTCGTTCGTGTCGAGAGCAAGCTGAAGCAGGGCGTCCTGACGGGGACCGGGCACGTCAGCGCCGTTCTCGTTGATGAACTGCCTGACGTTGGGGTCCGCATCGTGAACCGCCTGCGAGACGACCTGCGGGTAGGCCGGTCCGAAGACGCGATGCCAGATGTTCTCCTGCAGACCGGTTCCCTGATCGACGTCGAACGGTTCGTTGACGACGTCGAGCGACGCGAGCCGACCCCGGAAATGCGTGACGACGGTGGTCACGTAATCGAGCAGAACCTCGGCGCTGGCCTGGCGGTCCTGCTCGGAGCCGGTGGGAAGCTCCTGCATCCAGCGGGGCATCGCCTCGGTGAAGGCGATGGTGTGGCCGTGCACGGCGATTCCCTTGCTCTCCGCAAGGTCGAGAAGGGCATCGGCCTCCTCGAAGGTGTATTCCCCTTGCCGCGGAGAGAGCGCCTGCGGTTTCATCGCGTTCTCCGGCGTGAGGGCGCCGAACTCGCCCACGAGGTTGTTCGCGTAATCGGCATCCGAGGCCAACGGACCGAGTGCCACCGCCGCACCCATCAGGAAGTCCGGGCGAGCGCGGGCAGCAAGAGCCTGCAGACCATCCGGAGACGGTTCCGCGTCAGCCGCGGCCGGACCCGCGGTGGTCAGGGCAGCACCACCCGGCGCCGCGGCAGTGAGCGAACGGACCGTGAAAGAGCCCTCCTCGCTCGACAACCCCCACCAGAGCTCCCCCGAACCGAAGACGTCGCCGAGGGGCAGCGCGGACAACGTTTCGCCGCCGCTCGCGATCTCGAGCCGGTCGCCGAAACGGTGTACCGAGAGCTCGGCCTCGGGGTCGATGACCGTGACGTGCGCGTCGTGCACCGGCTGGGGGTCGGTCACGTCGGGCGGGGGAGAACCGTCGAAGACGGCGATGCGGAGGTCATCGCCGCGGAGGGTGAGCTGGAGACCCGCGGGCTCGATCCGGAACTCGTCCGCGATCACCGGCGGGCTGTCGTAGACGGCCAGGGTCGCGTCGGCGGTCACGTCCGTGAACGACACCCGGAGCGAGAACTCCCCCGGGGCCACCAGATGCGTGCCCGCGAGGTTGATCGGTGGGTTGGGCTGGCTTCCCCGTCCGTCCTGCTCCACGATGCTTCTCCCCGTCGCAGTCACCCGCACACCATCGCCGTCCGCGACGATCCCCGACACGTGCCGCCAGTCTTGCTGCAGCAGATCGATGACGGTGCCCCGCTCGGATGGTGAATCCGTTGAACTGCAGCCGACCAGGGCAAGAAGGATGCTCGCGGCCGCCAAACTCACGACGCGCCGTCGCCCAGCGCTCAGGGTCGACATCAGTGGACGTCCTCCCAGGAGGGCCACCTGGTCGGAGCCGATGGTGCTGTCGGCTGCGGGATGGCTGTCGCGATGTGGGTGGTATGGGGCGATGAGCTTGTCGAGCTCGGGTCGGTGTTGGGGGGAGCGGGGCACGGTCAACGATCCGTTGACCGATCTCAGTCGTCCTCGCCGCGAGCGAGCTCGTCGGCGAACGCTCTCGCGATGGTGCTCTCGTCGGGAAGTGCTTTCTGTGCTTCCTCGGTGAGTTCATACCGGCTCACTGCGACGGGTTGGGTCGTGGACGCAAGCGCATAGCGGACGACCGTGTCGTTCTTTCCGGCGACCAGCAGAATTCCTACCGTGGGCAGGTGCTTGTCTGAGATGCGGAATCGGTCATCGACGGCAGCGACATAGAACCCCAGTTGGCCGGCGTCGCGTGGATCGAACTTGGTGGTCTTCAACTCGATGACGACGTATCGGAGCTGTTCGACGTGGAAGAACAGAAGATCGATGTAGAAGTCGTCGCCGTCGATGTCCAGGTGTACTTGGCGGCCGACGAACGCGAATCCCGGGCCGAGTTCGCGCATCGTGTCGAGGATGCGGTCAACCATGCGCTGCTCGAGTTCGCGCTCCGTGGCGTCGCCGTCAATGGCAAGAAACTGCAGCGCGTAGGGATCCTTGGTGATCTCTTGCGCAAGGTCGGAGTCTGCCCGTTCGAGCGCTCCCGTGAAGTTGCTCGGTGCAGCTGCTTCTCGCTCATGTAGCCGAGTCGCGATCTGGTGTGCGAGCACGGGGCGACTCCACCCATGAAAGGCGGACTTCCCGGCATACCACTCGCGGAGTGACTGATCGTCAAGCTTCGTGGTGAGATCGATGACCTGCCCCCACGGCAATTGGTCAACGGGACGTTGACCAATTGGATCAGGTTCCGCCCACGTATCCGCGAACCGTCGCATGTACTTGAGGTTGGTGACGGAGAACCCCGTCATCGTCGGGAACTCAGCGCGGAGATCGGCCGCAAGCTGAGTGAGGATCCCATCACCCCAGGACGCATGCTTCTGCCGGTCCAGAATGGTGCGACCGATCCGCCACCACAACCGAAGTAGCTCGTTGTTGGCCTTCCGCTGCACCCGCAGGCGGGCACCGTGAACCTGCCGTTTCAGATCCTCAAGAGTTGCCGCGTAGTCGTTGGGAGTGACCTCACTCATACCTTCACCGTAGACCGTGAACACTAGGCGGCTACCGAAGAGACCTCCGTGCCCGCACAACGGGGGAGAAGCGACCATCGGTTCTGCTTCTGCGACTCCAGCAAGTTGGCCCCCGGCTACCTCTTCCTCTCCGCTCCGACGGGATCAGCGAGGGTCCATTCGTCGACGCTCCGCAAGTCGTCGCCGGCGTGTACGTCATCGAAGCGTCTGAATGGACGAGGCACTTGCCATCGCCGCCGAACCCCGAAGTCCGCGGCCGCGGCGGAGTCGAGGTACGACTCATCCACAGCGGCGGCGCCAGCGATGCCTAAATACATCACGGCGAATCGTGGCGCTTTTCAACGATACCCTTCGACAGAACCGCTCACCGCGTGACTCAAAAGATCAGAGTCAGCGTCGTCGCAAACACTATAGATCAAGGTCAGCTGCACTAACCGTGATCAGTGACAACTCGGACGGACTCTGGTCGCAATCTGCAGTGATGAGCAATGGGCCAGTCGGGGAAGGAAAAATAGTTTGCCATCTTCCTTTCCCGCCACGCCATTCAGTCTTCTCCGCGAACGACTTATCCAGAGTTATTATTACCAGCTCGCCACTCGGTTTTGAAAAAGTGAGGTCAGGAGAATTCTGAGGATGGAAGTTGATACGATATTCACCCACTGGAGTCTCTGTAGTGATTGAGACTTCGTAGTGGTTGTCGCGATTGAGGATCAACTGAGCTCCCACGCTAACCTCCTCAATGGCGGCGACGCGATATATGGCTGGAAGTTCCCCTATGACGGCTTCGAGAGAATATGTTTCCGACATTCACTTTCTCCTCTGCTAAATGCTTTGTAGGTGGGGGACAGGGAAATGGGTGCGCCTCGTAGGTCGCACCCACCTCCCTGTGTTCGATCGGATTCGTCACCAGCCGCAGGGGGCAAATCCGTAGACGTCTTGTGCGTCAGCAGTGTACGTGACCCCGCCGATGATCACGGTCGCCCTCGCGTACGTCCTCATGTTGGTCTGATTCTTGTTCTTGCAACTCCAGCTCACGGTACGCGCGCGGCTAGAAGCCCGAACAGTGCTGGAGTTGGTCTCGTCTACCAACGTTCGCGTGTCGAGACCGTTGAACGGGTTCGTTGCAACGATTCGCTGACGAAGCACGTGGCGCGTCCAGCTCTTGTTGCCGCATGAGGTGAGGGACTCGTTGACGATCTGAGACCCGGTCGGACTCATGTAGGCGATAACGACCATGCCGCACCCCGAAGGCAAAGCCATCGTGGTTACCTCCGAGGCTGGCTCCGTGACATACGGTGCGTACTGAACCGCGCCTACCTGTCCGCCTTCAGCGATGAGCTGGGTCACGCGTTCGGAGACCTGTTCCTGAAGCGTGGGAAGCGGGATGCTGGCGAGTTCCGACTGAGCGTCTTCGGTGATGGATCCGACCGTCGGCGACTCTTCGGAGTCCGCGTTTGCCGGGGCAGCCATTCCGAGACTCAGAGTCAGGACCGCGACTCCGATTGTAGACATCAATGTCTTGACACTTGGCAATATCTCATACCTTCCGCTAGGCGTAACATGACTTATTGATTAAGGAGAAGCCAATTGATGCGCAAAACACCGCTTCGCGCCAAGGTAAGCACAGGCAGGCGGAGGATGCAAGGATTTTTTGCGCATCGCCCGCTATCTACTCAGGCGACTTGCAGTTGATATCACTTCATGCGCCGCTTGTCTGTCCTCTTTATGGGGGACAGGGCTCTTGCGTGGAGGAGCCCGTGTTTGTGAACCGCATGCATGGGTTGCGGGCTGCAGTTCGTACCACTTCGTTTGCGCCTTGTCTGTCGCCTTTATGGGGGACAGGGTTCTTGCGCCGAGCGCGAGTTGCTGGACGCCCACAGGGGACCAAGCGGACTTCTACGCCGAGAGCTCCTACTGGGCATTGCCATGAGCCGTTACCCGGACACGCGCCGGTGTGAGGCTAGCGGCGAGTCAGCCTCCGCGATGTCTGCACTCTTACATAGAGTGACTACCGTGAGGGTTGATTCTCGCACGGAGGACCTTCTAGCTTCTCAACCCGCAAAGGAATCCGTTACTGAGATCGTCATGATGAGTTTCGTGTAGCTGTTCGTCGGGTTCGGCATATGCGTCACCATCAGTAATGGGGACGTCGGACGAGGGATGAGCCTCCCAGCGGCCGCTGGCGTGGTCGTACTGCAGCACATCGGCTGGGCGTTTGGCGCATACGTGCCGACCCTTCTCGGTTTCTACGCCACCGTGATGGGGGCAGCTAGCCGCCAAGCGAACAGCCGCCGCCAGAACCAGATGCAACCTCGGTTTCGTCTCCGCAGTGATGGTGAACTCTCTCGTCCCCGCTCATAGTCGCTGCAGATGAGGCGCCGACGCTGTGGAAGAGGATCCGTGACCTTTTCGGAGGTCCTGATCCCGCCGCAGCCAACTTAGAGATTCACCGACAGTTGCCCGAGTTGGCGCGGCCCCTGTGCAGAGCAGAGCGGAGTGGCAAGGCGCGGGTTGGGAGGCTCCGCGGGATGAGCACGGGAATCGCACCGTGCGCCTCCGCGCGCACGGTCCAGAGTCCGTCGGGGTAGGACACATCAAACCAAGACTGACATAATATCTATTATCGGTTGAATCGCGATCGGTCAGGTTCGAACATCTGAACTACGGCTGCCGCAGGTGTGAGAACAAGCGTTGCCCCGAGAGACCAGCAGAGTTGCCGCAGATGCAGGAAACGCGCATTGAACACGAACTCAGACGGTACCCGTGGAGCGACTCGCTTGTACGGTGTTCAGCATGAAGACTCCACGGAGCAGCACGGCAGTAGGCGCGCAAGCTATCATCGCCGTGGTAACAGCGGTCATCGCATACTTTGTTCTTTCGCTTGCCTCGCAGTTCAGCAGAGTAGCGACTGTTCCACCTGATGCGATTTTCGGGGTGGTCGTGTGCGTCATCGTCGCGCTGGGGACAATCTCCTTCGCGCCCAAGTTCCCCTTTTTTGTGGCCGTTATGGGAGCGGCCCTCCTTGTTCTGGCGGCGGTCGCGCTTGTCATCGGATGGAATTCGTTCTTCAATAACCTTCCGTCGCCGGTCGACTTCGTTTCGATCTACTTGTTTGGCGGCGCTTCGCCCGTGATATGGATAGCTGGAGGCGCCAGTCTGCTCGTTGCGCGACCGTACCTGAAGGTCGCCCGTACCTGAATCGCGACGCACAGCGTGGACCCGTCGGCGTCGATTGGATCACACCTCGCTGCCGCAGCCCGGTTCGGCTGTTGGCACCGCCGACGACGTATTTCGGCAGAGTCACGACAGGGGCGTGACCACTGCGGTGGTCACGCTCTGCTGTTGCTGATCAGCGGGTGAGTTCGGTGCCGGCCTTCATGTGGCGGGTTCGGTTGACGCGGGCCTTGGGTGCGCCCTTTTTGCGACCTTCGTTGAGAGACTGATTCGCAGAGAGCGGGTAGCCACTGGCCGCCTCGGCACGGGCCTTGCCCGCGTTGCTCGTTGCGCCCTTCACGGCCTCGACGTCGGCGGTGTAGTCCTGGTGCTGTTCGGCCTCGAAGCGGTCGGCCTGGCGTTCCTCGTTGGCGCCGTCGGAGCGCAGTGCGTCGGCGCGCTCCTCGTGCTCCTCGGCTACTTCCTCGTGCTCCTGAGACGTGTCAACCCCGGCCCCTGCGGAGACCTCGTCCTCCGCCGCTTTCGTGCGCTCTTCCTCCGCGAGAGCGTCTTCGCGGTGCGCTGCGCGCCAGTCGTCGATTGCGTTCGTCAGCGCGTTGTGCTGATCGATCGGGCTCGTGGGGTGCTTGGCGGAGATCGCGTCGGTGTCGATGCCGTAGAGGTCGCGGATGCGCTCGCGCATGATGTCGCGGGCGTCCGCTGCGCGCGGGTCGCCGTCGAGCTGCTGCAGGAGAGAGAGCTGCGTCGAAACACGGTTGCCGTCGGCTCCCGCCCACCAGCCGTCGCGGCGGACCTGGTCGCGGGCGACGCCGATCGCGACGTCGATCTGACGGTCGCCGGCGATCTGCGCTCGCTCGAGCTGGCGCACCTGGTCTCGTTCGGCTCGTTCGGCGTCGACGCGCGCACGCTCCGTAAGTCGCGTCGCGGCCTCGTCGATCTCGCGTGCCTGTCGTGCTTTGTCGGCGCTCTTCGCCGCGATCCGCTCGCCAACCTGGCCGAGCGACATGAGCCCGGCGCGGATAGCTTGGTCGCCGGCTTGGAAGATCTCTTCCTGTTCGTTCATGGTGTCCCCCTATCTACCGAGATCCGGGCCGCGGGTGCGACCTGGGTTCGCTGGTCGTTGATGTGTCGTGGGTCGTGCTCCGAGCGCAGAGCCTGGCGCCGCGGCGGCGGGCTGGCCGGATGCACGCTGCACGCGCTCCTGGACGGCACGCAGCGCCTCCTCCGCGCGGGCGCGGACGGCGGCCGCGCTGTCGGCCGCGCCGCGCTCCTGCTGAACGGTAGCGATGCGTTTCGCGACACGGTTCATCTGTCGCATGACGGCGATCCACCCGGCCTTGCTGTCGGAGCCGGCGCCGCGCGCCATGAGCCGAGCCTGGTAACCGACGTCGAGCGCCCGCCGCAGCGGCACGGCCGATCCGCGCTGCCCTTGGGCAACGCGCGCAAACTCATCGGACGCCGCCGCGAGCGGTCCAGGTGTCCCGCGCTCGAACGCCATCGAAGCATGCGCGTAGACCCCGGAGAGATCCGCGGCCGCCGCTTCCGCGTTGAATGCCGGCAGCCTCTCCCCCGGCTTCACAGCCTCGGTGTCGTGGCCGGCGACGCGCGCCGCGGCGACCTCGGAGACGGGGGCGGCCTTGACCTTGTCCGGGGCGTCATAGCCGCGTACCCTGGCGGCCCGGCCGGCGCCCTTCCAGGCATCCACGGCCGCGAGTTCACTGGCGTTCGTCTGCTCCCATCCGGAGCGCAGCTGCGGCAGGCCCAGCGAACGATCGAGCTTGGACGGCGCATACCAAACCGGCTTCTCATCTGCCTTGGTCGGGATCATCGCCGCGGTGTAACCGACGACGCGCGACGTCCCGCCCCTCTCATACCGAGGCCGGACGATGACACGGGCATTGCGCGCCGCGGCGATGAAGTCGCGCTCCGATGGGGAGTTCGCGGCGACCGTGCGCAGCCGTCGACGAAGCTCGTCGCGCTGCGTGTAGGTCTCTCCCTCGCGCACCGCACGGGCCATCTCGGCCGGCTTGTTCGCACTAAGGGTTCGGGCATTCTGCTGCCGGCTCTCCAAGACATCGAGTCCGTACTTCACCTCAAGTTCGCCGGCGATCTTCTGGGCACGAACATAATCACGGTGCACGTCTGCTTTGGTGCCGTCCTCGCGCACCAAGTTGACCGCGATGTGAACGTGATCGTTGCCCGCGGTCGACAGGCCGTGACGGATCGCGACCCACCGGCAGGACGCTCCGCCTTCCTCGTCGACGAAGCCCATCTCGTCGACGAAGTCGTTCGCGATCGCGGCCCACTGCTCGTCGCTCAGCTCGCCCTCTTCGGCCTTCACGCTGAGCGAGCAATGCCACACATGGGCGTCGCGCCTCTCCCCCGTCGCGACCCGCTCGCCGGTCTCCTCGTTGATGTCGTGGACGGGCAACGTGACCTCAGTACCGAACAGCTTGGACGGGAGATCCAGAGCGTTCGCGACGTCCAACCCGCCATCGGCCGACAGCACACCCTCCCCCGCGAGCTCAACGATCACATCGTGTCCCGCAACAACACGAGGTGCCGTGTGCTCGTTCGCCCGGCCCGGACCACGGAGGTACATGATCAGGCCCGGCATGCTGCCGCCCCGAGTGATGTTCGGCATCATCGCGAACTCACCAACTCGGGCAGCAGCGCATCGATCTTCGCGGACACTTCCCGCACCGCACGCAACGCGTGGTGCAACTCATCGCCCGGCCGCTCCCCCGCGTTGGTCGCCCGCGCGATCTGGTTGACGTTGTTCGCCAACGAAGCGAGCAGCCGGCGGGTGTGGAAGAACTCGGCAGTAAGCCGCCGGCGGTCCGTCGACGTCTCACCCCGGTTCGCGAGAGCCGCCTCGACCACGAGCCGAGGAATGGTGACGTTCGCCTCCAGAGCGCGCTGCAACAACAGCGCCTCCTCCTCCGCCGTCACGCCCACCTTGTGGACGTGCTTGCGGCCTCCCGGCGCGTTCTCACGCCGCCGCCGCTCGCGAACACGCGACGGAACAGGAGCGTCAGCCATGACTCTCCTCCCCTGCCCAGTGCAACGACCCAACCGCGTCGGGATCAGCCCGGCACCATGCCGGCAAGCAGCTTAGGGTACCTAAGTGTCTAGCTTGCTCCCGTTCCATGCGTTCATCCTAGCGACTAGAGTTGTGCTATGACAGCCGAACACGTGATCGAATCCGCCGAGCGCAAAGCGCGCGAGCTTCTGGATCAGCGCATCGAATCGGTGCGCGCCGTTGTCCGCGCCCAACACGACACTGCGACGCTGCGCGAGCAGCTTGCCGAGTCCGAAAGGGAGAGCGCACGCCTGTATCGCTCAGCCCTCAACGACGGCTGGACCGAAGCCGAACTGAAGAAGCTGGGTATCACCGAGACCGGCCCGAAGACGGCACGCCGCCGGTCGGCCCAAGCTGCAGGCGAGAACGATTCCAACGGCTCCTAGGCCGGCCTTACGATCCGCATTCTCCCTCACCCGATGCCGGATCATCGCAGCAGAAAGGACCCTGTCAAGGGCGTTTCACGTCGCTACGCGATGCGGCATTGCCCCACCCTTGACAGGGTCCTTTCTCCTGCATGTCGGCTTTATATCGGGTAAGGGAGAAGAGCGCTCAGGACAGCTCCGGTCCCCCGCGACCACGGTCCGTTTGCGATCCGGGTTGGCGCTGCGCCGACGGTGCGGAGCGGCGCGTGTACGCGGCGTCCACGAGCGGACCACCGCGGTGCAATCGCGCCAGGTCCAATTCCTTGACCGGCATTGCTCGCCGTCCCGAGTCGATCGCTGATCGGTGCTCGTCCATCGAGGTGAAGTGCCGTTCGTACCGGTCGACGGCCGGGTTCTTCGCGAGCAGAGCGGCTGCATCTTGCGAGCGGGCGCGGCCATGTGCCGTGTCGAACAGAGGCCGCGCGTAGGCGCTGGGCACCCAGCGCCCGCCGAGCAGATCCTGACCGGCCTCGGCCGCCGCGATTGCTTCCGACCATCGCTGCACGATCCGCTCCTCGGACACCTCGAATGGCACCTCCACATCGACGACGTGGACGGTGTAACCGGCACGCTCGAGCTGCGTGCCGAGTTCGACTGCGGACGCTTCGCTACCCAACACGGTATCGACGATGATGTTCGTCCCCCGAGTCATCATCCGTGTCCGTTGCTCGGTCGCAAGCTCCGACGACTCCTCGTGAACGAGGGCGGCCATCTCCATCGGATAGAACCGCTCCCCCGCGGCCTCCAGGTCGCGGACGGCCGACGGTTTGATCCATGACTCGTACGATCCATCCGCGACCGCCTGGCGTAGCAAAGCAGCCTTGAAGTCGTCGGCATCGATATTCACGTACGACCACCTCGCCGCTCCCAACACCCGATCGGCAACGCTCCCCTTGCTTACCGGGAGGCCCCGCAAGCACCAGCGCTTTGCTCTCCCTACGCGCATCCGGGTAACGAGCCGATGCCTCTGCAAGCAGCTGCGCGAACAGACGGTCGCGCAGCGGGGTCGGCTCACCATCGATCCACCAGTCAGGGTTGTTGATCGTGGCCGTGGGCGCATCCTTCGACACGGGCTCACCTGGACGGGAAAGCTGTCGAATCAGATCGATGTGGCGCTCAGCTTCCCCCGGCGTCACTCGGCCGCGGCTCGCGGGTGACGACGCTCAAAGACCTCTTCGTAGATCTCGGCGTCGATCAGTCCGGCATAGCTCGCCTGCTGAACCTCTGCCCACGACCCCTCAGGGTGAACGATCAGATCATCAAGCTCCAGATCGGGGTTCGTCCTCCCCCGCGGGACGTATGGCCACCGCGCGAGCTCATCGATCAACTGCTCGCGCTCAAGGAAGCCGGCAGCGTACCGCTGGCAGATCTCATACGGCGAGGCACCCGAGAAACCCTCCCGTGGCAGCGCCGTCTTCGTCGCCGTCTTCAACGCGCTCGTCACCGACGGCTGCGCAATCCCCAGCCACGCTGCGATCCGCACCTGCGTGTACCCACTCTCCCCCAAAATCCTCAGCGAACGCCGGTAGTCCAGGTCGTCGATTTCCTTCCGTAGCCGGGCACGAACAGCGGCCCGCGCCTCGGCAGGGATCTCCATAACAGTCATGGTCACCACCTCCTATAGAACAGTCTATAGGAGGTGTATAGAACTATCTATCAGAGGTTCCCTGCGTCGCTAATCCGGCGGACTGGGATCCTGAACGCCGCCGGCGGATCCTGCGGCTCCCATCGGGACCGATGAACACGTACAAGAACTGGGTAGTGAGGCGGGCGCCGGGGTGATCACGGTCCTCGTCGGTGCCGCTGAGCTCGCCGGCCGCACGAACATGCTCGACCCACTCTTCCCCCACGCTGGTCCGGATCCACGCTGCTGCCTCGCTCGGGTCGACCGTCAGGCGCGCGCGGAGCTAGCAGTGATGCACGGCGACCGAGAGTGTCAGGATCATCCCCGTCTCCTCGGGGTCGTCGAGCATGACGGCCTGGTCAACCATGTCCCCCACGATCGTGAGTTCCGCATGCCTGTGAAACACTGCCGCTCGGCGAGCTGCTCAAACAGCTCGGGCCAGCGCTCTTCAATGTCGAACGCCTGCATGGTCGACTCCCCTCAGTAGCCCTCAATGCTCCCAGCCACGCGCAAAAGCGGGAGGTAGCAGTCTTCCTGTCGAGTCTGGTTTCAGTCGGTAGTTTCGGTGCGCGAGACATCGGCGTGTGGCGTGCCGTGCTCATGCGTTGGGCGTTCCCGGCAGCGCATGCATTGGCACCATACCTGTGAGTGAGTGAATGCCGTCAGCCGTCGAGGTGAGTAGCGGCAGAGGGCATGACCGCTGCGGTGGGTCACGCCCTCTGCCGTTACTGATCAGCGCCTAAGTGCGGCGCCGGCCTTCATCCGACACGATCAGGTCGGTACGCGTCGGGAGCCGGATACACCGCTCAGGTCGTTCAGCATCTTCAGCAGGTCTGCATTACTGCCTTACCGTTGGAGTTGGCCCAAGCCCGACCGGTGACAGTTAGGTTGTCGGTGTGGTAGAGGGGAGAGCTCCACGTCTTTCCGCCTCCACCAATCGAGACACAACTGCCCCAGTGGTAGGTGATACCTCCGATGCCAGTCCCGTTGTACATCTTGTACTGAGCCTGCACCTTGACAGATCCGGAACAATTGTTCCGGATGAGGACCGACGTGTTCAGACCACCCGAGACTTGCGCCTGGAAAAAGTTCCCCTGAACACACGTGGCTGGCTTTGCCATCGGCTTCACCAGAGCCGTGCTGCTCTGTGATGCGATCTCGGACTGAGCATTCGGTGTTGAAGCGGCTGACGCCGGACCGGCCATCCCGATCAGTCCCGCAACGATAACGGCGGCTATCGCCACCTTCGAAATTCCTCGCATGAAGTACGCTCCAGTTTCCTCCGGGATGAGCCCCGGTGCGTCTAACTGAACCGCCGTCCGAACACTCAGCCCAGCGCAGGTGCACTCTTGTGATCCATCGCGCGCCGTGGTAAACGATCGACTCCGGTCCTAGTCCCCACAACGCCGGACGGACATGTTGCAGGGGTTAGCCATACGCGATCGGTAACCTGGGCGTGGATCGAGTCTCCTGATGGTCGATCGATTGGGGATTTGATGCCGAGCCTGGGTCGAAGCAGCGTCCTCTTAGGCGCCGGAACGATGGCATCACGTCTCACGGGGTTGCTGCGGACCATCGTGCTCGTCAGCCTCATCGGTTCGAATCAATCAGCGGTCGCAGATGCGTTTTTCGTCGCTAATCAGCTTCCGAACAGTATCTTCAGCTTGATATCAGTCGGCGTACTAACCGCCGTCGTTGTCCCGCAAATCGTCAGAGCGACCGCAGACGCGGATGGCGGCAAAGCCTTCATCTCGAAGATGTTCACGCTCGGCACCACCGTTCTGGTAGTCGCAACTGCGCTCGCGATGGTCCTCGCCCCCTGGCTTGTGGCCGTGCAACTACGACCCGATAACCCTGAGCAGATCGCTCTCGCAACCGCCTTCGCGTACTGGTGCTTGCCACAGATTCTCTTCTACGGTCTGTACGCACTGCTCGGTGAGGCCCTGAATGCCCGCCGCGTCTTCGGCCCGTTCACGTGGGCGCCAGTTGCCAACAACATCGTCTCAATCGCCGGCTTCTTGGTCATCGGCGCCCTCTTTGGCGACAACATGGTCAACGTCGCTGACTGGACCCCCGACATGATTGGGTGGCTCGGAGGAGTCGCGACTGTCGGGATCGTTTCCCAAGCCGCTATCCTGCTCGTGCTCTGGTTTAAGGCAGGGATTGCGCTCTCCATCGATTTCAAGTGGCGCGGCGCTGGTCTCAGCAATCTCGGCCGAGCCGCGGGCTGGACCCTATTGATGGCGGCGTCAAGCATGACCGCGGGCTTTTATCAGAGCTGGGTTGCGAACGAAGCCTCAGGCCAGGGTGCCGCTGTCGCGGTCATGAGCAACGCATGGCTTGTCTTTATGTTGCCTTACTCCGTCATCGTCTTCTCTATTGGCACCCCGTACTTCACGCAGATCGCTGAGCACGCCGCCGCTGGCCGTGACGACGATCTACGCCGAGATATCTCCAAGAGCATTCGAGTTCTGGGCTTCTTTCTTACAGGAGCCCTGGCCGTGACTGCAGCTGCGGCGATCCCTGCATCACGGGTGTTTACGAACAGCCCATCCGATGCCTCCGACGCAGCAGTGGTCCTGCTTTGCTACCTGGTCGGGCTTCTCCCCCTTGCAGTCCTCTTCATTATCCAGCGCACCTTCTACGCGTACGGTGATACCCGAACGCCGTTCTTCTTCACGCTGTTGCAGTGCGCGATTGTGATCACAACCGCGACAGGCGCTGCCTTGTTGAACGCATCTGGGGTTCTCCCTACGGCCTTGCTTGCCGCAGCCGTGGCGCTAGGCCAGTCGGCGGCCAGCACGATCCAGACGATCGTCGCAGTCGTACTCCTTCATCGGCGTATCGGCAGTCTCGGAGCTGGAACCTGGCTTGCGGCTCTAGCAAGGTTTGCTCTCGCGGCCATACCCGCGGGCCTCGCAGGGTGGGGACTTTTTCTTCTCCTCGGTGGTGTCGACGGGTGGATGGCCGGCGAGAAGATTCTTGGTGCGCTCGGCGCCGCTATCGTCGCTGGTGCAGTGTTGGTCGTGTACGTCGGAGCCCTCGCGCTCTTCCGAACCCCAGAGCTGAAACAAGCAGCATCGATTCTGCGCGCCCGCAGAAGGCCGCAGCCCCCACCAAGCATGTCCAGCTCGGCCTAACTCCTAGCCGGGATGGTGGGGGATCTCACCCAACACGTCGTTCAATGATGGCAGTGACCGTCAATGACGGTAAAGAATCGATTCGTGATATCCAAACGGGTCCGGGGGGACGAAGCAAGAAGACTTGGCGGGTGGCTGCGTTCGATGCGCGAATCTCGCGGCCTATCGCAGGAAGCTCTCGCTCACACAGCAGACTTGTCTGTGTCGACGTACGGGAGCATCGAACGCGCGTTTTCGTGCGGACGATGGGCAAACCCGAAACTCGACTCCCTCCTGAGGCTTATCGTCGCGCTCAATACCACCAGTAGCGAACTCGAGGTCCTCCTTACTCACCCGACGATGTTCGGCCCCTACTCAGTCGATGTTCGCAGCATCAGCGCTGCCACGGTTTCGAGGTGCGTGCCACTTCACCGGAGCAAGTGCCCGAACTGCACTGTCGATCAAGACGGCGGGAACTGAACCGGGTCTTGTGGACACCTGATCTGAGCGGCGAGAGTCGTTCATGAAGGAGTCATCATGCCTGCAGGGTGGGCATCGAGCCGACATCCCCGGACCCCACCCACGCCGAAGAATCGGCAGCATCAGAGAACAGGTAGCGACGGAACGTACGGATCTCGCTCTCATGCTTACGAGCTTGGAGCCTTACATCAACCATCCCCCACGCTAACTCCCCGGTCCGACAGTTTGCACCTTGCGGGGCTCACGACTTGCGAGAGGCTACGGTTGCTCTCGTGAATCGATCGACTGATGAGATCCGCATCCTGGAAGCGCGGGTGTACAGCCGGGAAGGCCACGCGACACCGGCTGACGTGAAACGCCTGGCCACTCTGCAGGGGCTTGGCCGGGACGTGCCAAGCGGCGCCGACGCACGCCTGCGTATCCCGGCATCCGCCATCAAGAGCGAAGAAGGTCACACTTCCGGAGCCGGCCGCCCCCGGGGTCGTGTGCTGCGCTCACGGTCGATGGTTGCGGGCGCGTTGGTGTTCACGTTGGCGATCGGTATCGCGGGAGGCATCGGAATCGCAGCCCTTATCCCGCCCGAGCCGATCGAAGATGACGTCCCATCCGAGCCGATCGAAGACGTCCCATCCGAGCCGATCGAAGGTGTCATCCCACCCGATCCGGGCATGTACCGCTCCGATTCCGTCAAATACTACGGCGATTTCGACGGGGACCGCATTTGGTCCGGCGAGCTCCTGGACGACGAAGGTAGGCAGTGTTTGATCGTTCAGACGGCCGGTTCCGAAGGCGTAAGCTGCGTGGGCTACCCGGAACCTTCGCGAGTTGCGACGGTGATGCTCCCGGAGGAAGTCGACGGGAAGCCGCGAACGATATCGATTGATTTTTCAGACGCAAGCGCCCCGCTCACGATTTCCCCCGAGAGCGGCTAACCATCCCCCGCGGACACCGCATTGTTCTGGTGGCAATGCCGTCGATGCTCACCGTCGCGGAGTTAGAGTCACTGAATGCGGGCTCAACAGATTGACCCCAGAAGCCAGACATCCCAAATCGACGATCCGAGCTATCGGGTGCATTTCTGGGCAGACGATGGCAGCACAAACGAAGAGTGGGAGCTGTCTGAAGCTGACCTCGATGAGGTACTCGCCTGGATACCCACGCACGCACGCGGTCGCTCTCACAGCCTTTGGGCGGTGACAAGATCCGCGGGCAGCGTCTGCTTGACCCGACTCCGGGGCATCGACCTAGATGTCCATCCCGCCTCGTGGCCACGCTGGGCGGACCCAGCCCGCTAACCCTCACAGAAGGACCCCCTCACGGACACTCGGGCTGGACGCCGCCGTATAGGCTCCGGACATGACTGCACATGGTGAAGATTGGTCTTCGACAGATCCCGAAGTAGTTCCTCTGCTGATCACCCCCGGGTTCGATGGAGGCTTCAACCTTCGATTCCCGGAGGAGTATGCAGACGAGATCAAGGCGCTCCTTGATGACCAGGGGCTTTCGCACTCGACGGCTGCAGACTTTTCAGATGGGGTTGATCTCGCGATCGAGGCAGTGAAGGTTCTTGGCGTCCCGGGCGCACTTGCGGGACTCGCCGCTGTGATTCGAATCGTGGTGCATCGTCACGACGGAAAGAAGTTCGTGCTGAAACGTGGCGACGAGGAGATTCAGGCCACTGGGTACTCTGACAAGCAGGTGAAGGATCTGATCGATGAAGCCGCACGAAAGCAAGCCGAACTGGACGGCGACCAGCTCTAGGGCTGGCAGCTCAGCGTGAGTGAGTTCTGGCCTACTCTTCTTGCCACGATCGTCGGTGCCGCGTTCGCCGGCGCGGTCACGTGGCTAATCTTCGCTCGACAGAGTCACCAGGTTTACGTCACTCGTCTCGACGAGGCACTGGTAGGTATCGTGCTCGCCATACCGGCACGTGTGCAGCAGCTCGATGACTACCAGACCTACCTTGACGATCTCGAAGCTGGCGCGGGGACCGACGCCCAATATCAGGAAGCTCTTCCGCCTGGGCCATATGACCTTGGGGTGCGGCTCGAGGCGGCTCGGATGGTCGCCCGCGGAGAGGATGCCAAGACACTGGGCGAAGTCGCGTCGGCGTTCTACGCGACGTCGAGCCTGCCCCCCAAGGCACAACGCGCCCGCCTGTCGCATCTTCCCGAGTTGATGCGGAAGTGGAGACACGGTGAGCTGGGGAAGCAGCCATGGTCCACGTTCACCCGATTCGCGTTCGACGCGGACAAGCGGGCGGGGCTCACTCCCCCACCGCCGTGGGATCCTGTCAACCGGATCGTCACAAAACTCCCCGATCTGAAAGACCCGGGTACCACGGAATAGGCTCCCTCTGATGCTATCGATTGGTCGGCACCGACGGCCACCGGTCGGCACCGGCCGGCACCGGCAAATGCCCGCAGGCTCGATGAGCGACGGGGCGGCGGCGGTCATCCGTTAGGGGTTGAAGGAGTCTCCGCGAAGTCCTGTACCCGACGCTCCGGCGCGGAGCTGCACCCAGACCGGTGCCACCAGGCTCTCCGACAAGTCGGTTCGTTTCAGAACCTCGGGCACTTCGTTGAGCGCGGCGACCTCGCTGCCAGTGGTCTTGCTGAGCGCATTCACTGAGAGACGGGGCAAATGAGCATCGATCTGCCCTCGCGTTACGAGGACCTGCGTCCGAACATCTCGCATGTGAATGGATGCGGCACCTAGGAATTGCAGACGCGATCGTGACGCAGCAGAGCATCGACGGCGGGGTCGATGTGACGTTAGAGACAGTGGCCCCGGTTGTAGTATCGGCACAGCCCCGCCACTACAGCCCCGACGGTCGGGATATCCACTTGAGATCGGCGGCGGGAGGCGGCTCGCGCTTGGCTCGCTCTGACCGCAATCACCAGAGCCGAGACAGCTGCCAGCAATATAGCTGCTATACCAGCGCTGTACTGTCGCTACCTTTTAGCTGAACGATAGCCCTGTGGGCACCCACAGGTTTATCCTCAAGCTACTGAGCAGTGACCTTGCGCATCTTTGGTACATCCGGCATACTCGTTACCTACAACAGTGATAGGCCTACGTCATTGACAAACGGGCGCGAGGCTCTATGATGCCATGAGCTGCTTTAGCACTACATTGGCACAATGCTGGCTTAAGCAACGCGCTATACGGCAGCCACGACATCACACGACCGCAGATCCATCCGAGCGATACCAGCAGGACGTTGGTGCTCTAATCGAGCGACACGGCACCAAGCCTCGTCGCCATGTCGAATGGGCACAGCTAGATTCTTATAACAGGGAAGTGGACGAAGTACCCAGTCACTGACCCAGCGCGAACCCGTCGCCGGTGTCGCACTTCAACAGCGGTACCTCGCCGCAATAGGGCAGCGGTATAGCAGCAAGAGGGAGAGTCCATGAGAGTTCTGTCGATTGTCGGGCAGAAAGGTGGGATCGGCAAGACCACCACAACGATGAACCTGGCCGCGTGTTTCGCGCGCGGTTCATCTGTGGCTGTGATCGACGTCGACCCTCAGCAGACATCCACGCGATGGGCGGAGGCCGCGGGAGAGGACCTTCCGTTCGACTTCACGACCGAAACCGACATCTCAATGCTCGTGCGTATGAGGGAACTCGACTACGACACGGTCATCGTGGACACTCCCGGGTCCCTGGCCGACGCAGACGTATTGAATGCCATCCTCGATGTCACCGACTTCGTCATCGCGCCCTTGACCCCCTCATTCATGGAAATCGAACCGGTGCAGCTAACAGTTCAGCAGTTTGTACTGCCGCGGAAGCTGCCCTACAGAGTTCTGCTGAACCGAGTAGATCCTCGTGATGGTCGCGCACAACTGGAAGCCTTCCAGGAGACGCTTGACACGGGATCGTTCTTTAACGGTGAAGTCGGCATCCCGCGCTTCCAGAACCACGTAAGGCAGGCCTCCGTGATGAGGAAGATGCCGCTCGAGGGGAAGGTCGTCACTCAGTACAACGACACCCGCGAAAGCAGGAATGCCATCGCGGACTACACGAGCGTCTCACTCGAGCTGATGAACACGTGGGCCCAGGAAGCGAAGGTGGCGTGATGGCCGGCAAGATGACCATGGCGGAGAAACTGGCGAGCAGGGTCCAGCCTTTGGCGGAGGAGACGGCGGCCGAGGCCGCTCCGGTTGATGTAGACCCGCCTGCAGCTGCCGAGCCTAGGGTCGAGCAGGGGGACGCAACGATCTCCACAGGTGGAGGCAGCGAGCTAGCCAAGAAGGATGTACCGACGCAGAAGCGCAAACCAGCTGCGACCGCTGCGGTACCCGAGCGTGCAACGCCGACCTCTGTGTCCGCGCCCGCCCAGCTGATACTGGAGCTGCCTGAGAGCGTGAACCGGCGCCTCGCGAGCTACAGAGCGAAGACCAGGAAGAGCCACGCATTCGTGCTGCTCAAGGCGGTGGAGAGCACATACGACCGTTTGCCTCAGCTCGTGAAGACTGCACTGGGTGAGGAAGACGAGCCGACGATCCAGCTGTTCGAGCGCTCAGCACGGACGGCGTCTCCGGTGCGCGCGGAAGATGACGAGCCCACGTTCACGCACTCAATACGTACCACCATCAACAACCGGAAGGCGTTGTCGGCTCTGGCCGAAGAGCTCGGCGCGCCGTCGAGGAACTTTCTCTTGGTCCAGGCGTACAACGCCTTCTTACCGGGGGAGTGACGCGCGGTCGTGACATGGACTTATACATAAGCGAAGTATGAGCCCGTACCGCAGGGGGAGTGATGAGTCAGTCCAGACCGCAGACGACAGGGGCTCGTCGGTCGGTTAGTTCCGGGCCGCAGTGTTCAGTTCCGTTATTACTCCCAGCGGCATGAAGCACCATGACTCGCTACCGCGTGAGCATCCTCGCGCGACCAGACGTCACAACCGTACTCATCACGGGTAGCGGGGACGAGCGACTTCTCGCGACCATCGCCGCCCGAGATGCGCGAGCTGCTGCCGGCGCCGCCGGTCACGCCGACGAGATTCTCTACAACCTCATCGACCGTGTGACTCTTTCGCTCGGCGCAAGTCCCGTCCGCGCATCCGTAACGATCCCGCCAGGCGGGACAACCAAGGTATCGATCGCAGGGATTCTGCTGTCTCCTTCCAAAGTCAACGAGGCTATTGGCCGGAACGTGGACAGTGCTCCTCAATGGGGTCTAATCTGCGACAAGCCGAGCCATCGCGCTGTCGCTCAGAGGTAGCAGGATATCCCCAACGAGGGTGCTGCTCCGGCCGCCGTCATGTTCATCGTCGCGCTTCCTGGCTCCGTGGACTACATGGCGTCAGCAGTGACAGTCGCCGTACACTTCGACTTCCGCCCCTCGACTCGATCGTCAGTGCCGGCATCACAGATGCCTTTCTCTCACCAGCGCAGAGTCTCGATGTCACCTGGGACGTCGCTGCGCTGATCTCGCAGCTCAACCGGCAGGCACCCGTTCAAGGCACAGTCAATGAGGAGGGAACGGTCGACCCGGCTGCGGGCGACGAGATTAGTGAAGCACACGTTCGAGGTGCGGTACCGCACCGCACCGCACCGCAAACAAACCCTCGCATATACATGCCCACCAGTGCTTCGCCGAAGTCGTCACGAACACGTCTCGTCCACTCGGCCGGGGTTCTCCGGGTGCGTGCTCGAACATGGACAACACTCAGCCAGACAAATGGGGGGCAGTTCAGACATCAGCGAGCGGGCTCAGGCAGCGGTCGTATTCGCGTCGAGTAGCCCGCTAAGAACGCCTGCATCGACGAGCTTGGCTGCGTCGCTCCATCGCGCTAGTCTTTTCGTCGCTCGAGGTTCCGGGGCGCGCGGCCACGCCGGCATCCCGCCACGTGGATCCTGGAACAAGGCAAACGATGGCAACTTTCCGCGGCGAGGCTTGCCCCGGGCGCTCATCCACTCCAATTCTTTCAGCCACCATCCCCAGATGATGCGCTCACGGGCATACCTGCGAGCTCGATCAGCCAGATAGCCATCAACGCCGAGAGCACGAGCAGCGAAGTCGCGAACAGTAACGAAGCAACGCCGCCAGCCTTCATCGGTCAAGCGCACGAGACCCGCATCTTGGAGCCGGTGGAGCCGGGTGCGCACCACATCGATGTCCGCACCTGTTGCGAGCACAAGGTCGCTGAGGGTGCTGCCACCCTCAGCTTCGGGGAGTACAAGGTAGATCAGTCCTGACAGCCTCCCGAGGCTGTGGGGCGAGCAGAAGATGTCATGAGCGAGGCAGCCCAGTTTGGTCCCGAGCTGGGTGATGAGTGCCTGCTGGGCTCCGGGGGGAGGCTCGGTGCTACGGCGCGTATACGCTTGTGTCCGGTCTGATCCATATACCTCTGTGGAAAACCGCTCCGCAAGCTGGTATCGCTGGCCGTTCGCTCCCTCCGCGACACCAACTCTCCGGATCCACCGGCCGTCCTCGGCGAGAACGCGGAGAGCGGCATGAACCGTGGTGCGGCCGTAGCCGGTGTCGAGCGCAAGGCGCCGCACGTCTGCTTCGACGGCATGCTTGGCCGACTGCAGCATGTAGAGACTGATCGCATCTAGGACTGCCCGCTGTGCGTGTGAGCCGCCGACGCGCCGGTTCCGGGTCATCCAGAGGCCGGGGAGGGCGTCGGCGGCCGCCTGGACCTGTTGGACGCTGTCGGTGACGCGGGCGAGCCGCGAGCGATACTCGGAGTCGTCCCCGGTGAGCCGTATCTGGTTCGCGGCGACCCAGTGAACTGCGAGCATCCACTGCCTCGTGAGCACCTGATCCTGCTTCGACTCCGGCCGCGCCACTCGGGACTTGGCCGACCCGGCGGGTCCGCACGTACTCGAGACCACCGGCGACCTCCAGGTGCTCTCGAACATCAGACAGCGCCCACCGCGCTCGTGCGCAGCCGGTGAGCGCGACGAAAAGCGTGTGCGACGCGTCAGCACCCGGGCTGCCGTGGAGGGCGCCGTGAGCATGCATACTCAGCGGCCGCTTCTGACCGCGAATCTTCGGGTGTCCGTCCGCGCCGGTGATCATGCCCTTAGCCGGCGCGATCTCGCGGACCGGAACTTCGGCTCCGAGGTCGTACAGCAGCGCGATGAGCTCGTCCAGGAACTCCTCGGAGGCGGAGTGCTCAGTGATGTAGCGGAGATCGCCCACCGGGGTGGACTGCCCGCCGGCGCGGTGCGGGGCGCCGGGTGGACGAAGGCAGCCGGAGGACGGGTTGGCGAGCGGGGTGATGTCGAGGGACGGCAGCAGTGACCTGGCCAGGTCTGCGACCAGGCGGATGACGCTCGCGTCCGTGGGAGAGTCGAGGTGCACCCAGATGTGTCGGCCGCCCGACGGGCCGGAGATGCACACGAGGTGCGGGACGTTTAGTTCGGCGAGCCAGTGCGCCATCGTGCTGGCGTCCTTCTTGGCATTGCCGGAGGACGCATCGAAGTCGAAGGCAAGCCAGCGGTAGCGGAGGCTGTCGTCTGCGAGAAGCATGGCCCACGTAGTTGTGGGCGCCGGTTCGTTAAGGGGCCAGAGGCGGTCGTACTCGTTCAGGACTGTCCCGGATGCGTCACGGCCTGCGACCCGGATCTGTGTCCTTGGGGAGAGGCGGGCGGCGAGGGCCCATGCCTCGTCGTGGGTAAACGGCGACACGCCGGAGGCGTCGACAAGCGTCATTGCCTGCGGACGGGTCTGCAGTCGGGCTACCATGGCTCTCATCACCTCCGATTGATGGGCACAACAAACGCCCCTCACAGAAGGGGTGGGTTTCAGTTCCGCTCCACCTGACCGCCGGTCGCCAAACTTCTGGTCGGATGGAGCTCACACGCTTCCGGGCCCCGCTCTTCTCCAAGTGCGGGGCCTAATGCATTACGGCGGCATGGTGTGCGCTCCGTCCGTATTGTCGGTCGACGTGCTGCGGTGGGTGACCTCAGCGTCGAGGTGGCTGATATACCGGGCGCGCTGCGCCCGGGAGTTCATGGTTGCCGTGTATGCAGCTCCCTGGTCCTGGCGGTTGCCAGCAGAAGACCGGGTGCACTCGGGCCTGAAAGGGCGCGACACGCCGAAAGGGACTTCGAGAGTCAATGCTCGTGTCCAAGGCACACTTCGCGTTACCATCTGAGTGTCTCTCCTTCCGGGGTTCGACAAAGGCCCGGCGCCAACCGGTCCTAACAGTTCTCAACTTCATCTGGTCTTCGCCGCCAAGCTCATCCAGATGAAGTGCCGCATCCTCAAGGCCCTGCACTCGCCAAAGTGCCAGGGCCTTTGTGGTCTATCCAGGGGACATGTCGAGCTCCTCCGGGTTCGTCTTGGGTGCTGGCCACCATTCCGGGAGGCCGAGCTCGGTGAGTTCGGTCTCGAGGTTGTCGATGACTCGCTCGAGGAATACAGCGGCGGAGACGCCAGCATCAGCGGCGAGAGCCTCGAACCGCTCTTTCTTGGCCTCTTCGATGAGCCAGCTCACACGGACGGGCTTGACGCGCGTTCCGCGGGGGAGTCGTTGGGCTGCCATGGTCGTCACGCTAGTGGTGCATGTTCCGTTAACCCGGCAGGCGCGCGGGTGGACAAGCGGTACATGCGTCGTTATGTTCGTGGCCTTGGAAAGGCGAGAAGGAGCGGTAGCTCGTGCAACGGGTCGCGACACGCGAGGAACTCGCGAGATGTGCGCCGGAGTGTCGGGCATACGGGTTACCATAAAGGCACCTTCCTCAGGCAATGGGGGTGGTTATCCGGACCAAAGGTTTGACGGCTCAGGTCCGGCGATTTCTCTCGGAGGCCTCGTCCAATGGACGGGGCCTCCTATCATTAGCTGGCGATCTGTTGGCGCGGCTCCCTCTTCGGTCGAGCCGAACTGCGGATGTCGGTGACCGGCGCGGGCGTCGCCACGGCGACGGTTGAGGGAAGCAGCACGCCGTCCAGGTTGAGGCCGTCGAGGGTGTCGAGAGTGGACTCCGGGTGCGGGGCGTGCTCAGGCATGCCCAGGGCGTAGGCAGCGATGGCGACGATGTAGTCGCCGTGGCTCATTCCGAGTGCTTTTGCGTTGGCCTTGATGACCTCCGCGAGAGGCCCGTTCGGCTTCGCGGCGATCTGGGCCCTGTCCTGTCCCTTGAGCGCTCTTCCCATGTGCTCAGCATGGGGCTCCAATCCATAACCGTTATGGATTGACTCGGCGTGTCCCGGATGCTGTGTCGAGCTCGGGGGAACGGCGGACTAGGGCGACGACGTCGGCGCGGTGCCAGCGCGCGTCGCGGTCGCGGGGAGCTGCGCCCTTGTCGCGCACTATCCGCGCATGGGGGAGAGGCGAGCAGCTTACGGATACGCGGTGAGAGATCTGGACGGTCGTCGCCGGAGCCGTAAGGGGCCGCCGGCATCGGCCTCGCGGCCGCGCTGTCTGTGGAGCCGGCGGCAGTTCGACGTTTTCCTCTCCGAGTCACGCGTCCAGCCCTGCGGCAAGCTTGCGGGATGGGTGCCGAGTCCTTATCCGACTGAGCTCTACTCCCCGAGAAGTTCAGTGTGGAGTGCGGTGAGGAGCTGTCGCACACGCACTTCGTTGACGGTGTATCGGAAGTTGCGTCCGGTGCCTCGCTTTTCTGGCGGGACGTCGATGGTGAGGACGTCAAGCTCTAGCAGTGCGCGGAGCACGCGACCGAGCGACCCTCGAGGAGTGTCGCTCCCCTCGAGGATGTCGGAGACGTACGCGCCGGGATGCCCGCGGATGTACTCCACGACGCGGAGGTGCGTGCGGTTTCGTACAAGGTTGACCGCGTCGTCGTAAAGGTCACGGGTATCAGGCATGCGGTTCAGCATCCTTAGGGAGCGGGCGTGGCGTTCGGGTCGCCGGGGCCGTTTCGTCGAGGGAGGGCGTATAGGTAGGTGGTTTCGACTTTGTCTGCGACGATCCAGGCCATGGCCGGGGTGATCCCGCTGGGTGCTATCGGGTCTAGCGGGAGTTCCTGGGTGGTGAACGGGCTCACCTGTGGCTGGTCGTCGAGGACGTTGATCCAGCCAGCTTGGCGGTTGTCCGTTCCGTAGACAAGGGTGTCCGTGATTGCGGTGGGTGTGAAGGTGCCCAGCGGGCGGACGCTGGGACTCGTCCCGTGCCGGATCCAGACGCTGCCATAGGTGAGGGTGGTGCCGTCGACGGCGTGCAGCGGCGTGGTGTCGTCTCGGACGCTGGCGGATCGGGTGTCGGCGATCGCGGAGAGGTCTCCGGTGGCGACGTCGACCAGGCCGACGACATTTTTTTGCGCATCGGGGGCCCACACAATGATGAGGGTGTCGCTGTCGGCCGCGGAGAGGCTGGTGATGGGGCCGGCGCCTTCGGGACGGGTGTACGGGACCCCGGACACGTCGCCGTCGGGGGTGATGGTGAAGATCGTGGTGTCATCGACCGCGATCACGCCGGCGTCGGTGGTCATCACCGGGCGGGCGGTCACGGGAATGTCCTGGCGGGTGATGCCGTCGGCGGTGACGAATCCCACGGTCTGGTCCGGGAGAACGATGAGGGGTTCGGTGCCGAGGAAGCTGACCTCGGCGCCGCGGGGGAGTTCGTAGTCGACGGAGTCGACGGTGCTGTCGTCGACGTAGAGCGGCCAGACGGTGAGAGCACCGGAGCGAGCTGTCGCGAGGACGTCGTACCCGCCGATGGTGGTGGCTACGAGCTGGTTCCCCCCTTGTGGGGCACCGTTGCCTTTCCACACTGTTTTTCCGGTGTCGGGATCGAGGAGGCGGAGATCTCCGCCTTCGGTGGTGACCGCGATTCGCTCGTCAGGAAGGAACGTCGGGGTGGTGTTGGAGCGGATAGGGACGGCCCAGGCTGCAGTCTGGTCGTAGCCGGGAGGGGCGAGGACGGCGAGCTGCTCGCCGGCGCCCGGTGGCGGTGCGATGGTGGCGGTTGGCGTGGGCGTGGGGCGAGTCAGTGCGATCGCCACGGGCGTGGCGGCGCCGATGACCACGAGTCCGGCGACGGTGACGACGGAGGCGATGACGGCGCGCCGGCTGACGCGGCGGTTGCCGATCGCCATTTTGCCGTCGTGCACCTGGTCGACGATGAGGTGGGTGGTTCCGTCGGCCTCGACCACCATGCGGTCTGTGCCCTCGGGGGTGACGGCCATGACGCGCACAGCGTCGTGCCCGTCATCTCGGAGGACCGCTGCGACGTGGTCGATCGCTTCCTCGGTAGCGCCCTCGCCCTCTGCGATGGGAACGCCGTCGAGAGTGACGGCCCCAGCCGCGTCTACCTCGAGGCGGTAGACCGGGTACGGGGGAACGGTGGTCAGGTCGATGTCACTCATGCGCTGCTCTCCTCAATGCCCCAGAATTCCCAGTGCCAGGCTTCGTCCGGGCCGCGCCCTCCGGGCTCTGCCCAATCCGGGTGCTGCCAGCCGTAATACCCCGCATTGGCCTTCATCCACAGGTAGGTCGGATGTGAGAAGCCGATCACGTTGTGGTTGCGGTCGCCGATGTCGATGGCCAGGGCCCAGCCGTGGTTCGATGTGCCGGGCTCGGCGGCCCCGTCGCCGTGTTCTTCCTTAGCCTTGACCTGGTTGGCGAAGTCACGGTAGCCGTCATTGATGGGGAGGTCATAACCGAACTCGGCACGGAAAGCGTTGTTCATCGCAATCAGACCGGTGACGGCATCCGCGCGGAGCTTGTGCCTCGCGTCCCAAGGGACGGGTGCGAGAAGGCGCTCGTCAATGCGGCCGTTTTCGAAGCCGCCCCACTGGCCGGGTGGGTTCTTGCCCGGAGGGAAGTCGCCGGTGTTACCGATCGGGTTGGCGCACTGACCGGAGCTCCCACCGGTGCCGGGGTCAATGCTCACACCAGCGAGGGCCGCGACGACGTCGACGGCATCGTCGTAGAACTTCTCGTAGTGGTACGGGTCGTCGTTGCGCTGGACCTTGTGAGCGGCGATGGAGGGCTCCATCGCTTCCCACCCGTTGACCTCCATCAGCCGTTTCAGGAAGGTCCTCGACGCGGTCGGTGGGTGTGTGACTTCTTCCCAGGTGCCCCATCCTTGGGATACCTGCTGCTGGAAGAGTCCGCCGCCGTCGGCAATAGAGCCGTGGGGGTTTGTGGCGTCGTCGTCGTGGTTGAGGTTGATCAGCGACGACTCGCCCATGGCGGTCATGACCCCGATGACCTGAGCCTTGACGGGGAGTTTCAGCTCGGTAGCGGCGTTCATGATGATGGCCGCGTTGACCAGCTGCTCGCCCTCCCAGGTGCCGACCTTCTCGACGGGCAGGTTGTCGATGTTGATCTCGTAGTTGATCGTCGGATACTTCCCGCCGGGGAGCGAAGAGCACGATGAGGCGACGAGGACGAAGATCGCGATCAGAGGGATGAAGAGAAAGCCGCAGACGGCGGCGGCGAGTTTCTTCATCCCAGTTCCGCCGGCGGGGTAAGGCGGTCAACGAACCACGATGGCGTGCCGTTGGCGTTGTTGTCGCCCTGGCGGATGAGGTCGATCGTGTACTGGCCCACGTCGGTAGGCACGAGGACACTCATCTGATTGAAATTCGAGGCACTAGCGACCTCGCCCGGGCCGGTGACTTGGGAGGGCCGGACGTTGGCCGGATCTGTCCCCTCGTAGGCCACCAGTGCGTCATTGGTAAGCATGGGGGAGAGCGCAGCCCACCACTCGTCGTACGAACGATCATGGTCCGCGAACGTCGCCATAGCTTCTTCCGCGACCCGCACACCCTCCTCGAGCGCCTGCGGCGAAGCAGTGCTCGACGGTGACGGTTGAAACGACGAGGTTTCCGCAGATGACGGGGATGGAGTAGGGAAAGGCGCCGTGTCCGTGCATGCCGCTAGCGTGAAGATGAGGCTGAGAGCGGCTGCGCCGATCCAGATCAATCGCGATTCCGGCGTCATGTCTCACAACTTTCTGCGTCTCTCAAGCGACGCTCTCAGCATCTCCACACCCTCGTGTTTGAATCTCATTCGAGACTATAGGATCACTACTGATACCTGTACACGAGGGGGGCTTCGATGACAGACACGCCGACGACCCGCGTCAACCCGTTCCATCGCGTTCGCACCGGAGAGCTGACAGACACCGACGTCGACCAGCTGCGCGGTGAAGAGTTCGAGGGGCCGGCATCGCCGGAGCACGCGCCACCGGTGGTGCGTACCGGTGACCCAGACCATCCGGTCGAGCGCGTCACACCGGGCGCCCTGGTCTATGTCCTGGGCCTCCACGGCGGCGCGGGCGTTTCGACGGTTGCCGGGTTGATCCGGGAGCAAGCATCTGACCTGCCGGGAGAGGCCGCTCGAGAGCTGCGAATCGCGTGGCCGAGATCGTCTCTCCCCGGAATGCCGATCAACGTGGTCGCCGTAGCCCGGACGCACCACCGCGGCCTCCAGGCAGCGGAGCGATTCGCCCGCGCCTGGGCGGCGGGCACTCTACCCGGTGGCCGCCTGCTCGGTATCGTCCTCGTCGACGACGGCCCTCAGCTCGCGAAAGCGCAGCTGAAATCGATCGAGCGCATCGGCCGAATGACGCCGCACGGCTGGCGGATCCCTTGGGCTGAGGGATGGCGCCTGGCGGAGTCCTCCCTCAAGGGATCATCACCCCGCGTCCGGTGGGCGATCAGCCGCATCCGCAAGCTTGCCCAGACTCCATTCACGGAAGGAAAGAAATGAACACTCTGATTGAGGTCGCAACCGCGACCACGGGCGTCCTGCCCAACCCAGAGCCCGAACAGCCTCCAGGCACAGAGGGCGTGTCCACCCTGATCAACTGGCTCGCGTGGGGCGCACTCATCCTCGGCCTCGCCGGGTTCCTCTGCAGCGCCGGATACCTCGCATTCGCCGCGTTCACGGGCCGCGAGATCCAGGGCTTCAAGGGCCTCGTCATCGCGCTCATCGTGTGTGTCCTCGTCGGCGCTGCCGGCGGGATCATCGCCACATTCACCGGCTGATCGGAGATAAATCATGAGCGACGAGAACAGCGACAACAGCCGCGGCCTGGTCAAGTTCAACGCGTGGTGGCTGGCGGCAGCGATCTTGGTACTCGCTGTCGTCGCCGCTCTCGTGCTGGTGCTCGTCTTCGGAGAGAGGAACGCACCAGAGGACGGGAACTCTCCCTCGAGCGCGCCCTCGGCGCCCTCCTCGCAGCCGACCGGTGATGAGTCGCAGCCGCCGTCGGACGGGGCCACCTGCGACCTCTCGACAGGCTCGGGCATCCCAACGGAAGGGCCGGATGCCGAGTGGGTCAATCGGGGCTTCCTGCTCGTGCCGGAATCGTCGACGTTTGGCCCGGTGAAGTCTGAGGAGACTCTCTGGGGGTGCTTCGCTCACTCCCCAACCGGAGCACTCTTTGGTGCTGCCAATTTCATGGGTGGGTTGCAGGGGAGCACCGACGCTGCCTCGTTCGAGGCGTTCGTCGAGGCATCTGCAGTCGACAACGAGGGTCGGGCCAACTTCATCGAGGAGCAAGTCGAGAGCTTCGGTGTACCGAAGGAGCCGGGTCGTACAGGTCAGATCTCGGGCTTCCGTTTCGAAAGTGTGGAACCGGATGAGGTCGTTATTCGTATTGGCCTAACTCAGAGCGCAGGCGCCGACGATGTGACCGCGTTCGTGTCCTTCGCGATGGTCTGGGACTCTTCGACATCGACATGGCTGGTCGATGTCGAACGTGTCCCGTTCAGCCCATCGGTCGGTGATCTCGTCGGCTTCACGGCTTGGAATGCCGCGTAATGATTGTTTCCATCGCGACAACCCCAGACGACGAAGGCTGCGACGGCTTCGATCCACTGTGCTGGGCGGGGGAGGGGATCGGGAATGCGGCCAATAGCGCCTTCACCGACTTCGTGAGGGACATCTGGAAGCTGCTGATCGACTTCCTCGGATGGATCAACTCGTTCTGGGTCGGCATCCCCTCCGCGGATGTGACCGCCCCGTCAATCGGGCAGATCAACAGTTGGATGGGTTGGTACACGGCCGCGATCGCGGTGATCGGACTGCTTCTGGGCCTGGGACGCATGGCGATCCAGAACGACTTCAAGGCTGGCCTCCCCTCGATCAAAATGCTCGTGAACCTGATCCTGGTCACGGGCGTTTACGCGGTCGCGTTCGCCGGTCTCATGACCGCGGGCGACAAGTTCGCACCGTGGATCATCCAGAAAGCAACGGGGGAGGATCTGAGCCTGTCGGGGATGCTCTCACTCTCAGAGATGATGCTCATCTACCCTGGCGGCGGGTTGTTCCTGGCAGTCATCGGGCTGCTGGGCGCGCTCGTGAATGTGCTGTTCATGGTCGTGCAGGGCGCTCTCGCGTCGGTGATGTTCGCGCTGCTGCCGCCTGTCGCAGCGGGTAGTGGAACGGAGATGGGTTCGAACGCGTTCCGCCAGTTGCAGGGCTGGCTTCTGGCGGTGATCTTGTTCAAGCCCGTGGCGGCGATCATCTACGCCTTCGGCATGATGCAGATGAAGAACCCGCCCGTGATCGACGGCCTCGACGACATCGGGAAGTCGATCTACAACGCGAGTGTCGCGATGGTCATCCTCGGCATGGCAGCGCTGGCGCTTCCTGCGCTGATCAAGTTCCTCGTGCCCGTGGCGGCCGCTGCAACGTCCAACGCATTCTCGGGCGGCGCAGCCGTCGCCGGGGTCGCAGCGGCGGGCTCTGCAGTCGTCATGGTCGGGGCAGTGGCCGCGACCGGTGGGGCGGCTGCTCCAGCCGCTGGTGCCGCTGTCGGGGCGGGTGGAGCTGGAGCTGCTGCCGGCGGTGCCTCGACTGCGGCAGCCGGTGGCGTAGCGGCCGGGGGTGGTGCGGCCGCGGGAGGCGGTGCCGGTGCGGCGACCGCAACGGAGGCCGGCACGTCGGCCGCCGCGTCACAGTCGGCGGGCCCGGGTGGCGCTTCGACGGCGGGCGGGGACAGTGGAGGGGCTCAGACCTCGAGCGGCGGCGGTAGTTCCGCCGGATGGAACGCTGCCGGATCCGCGATGAACACTGCCGGCAGCTCGGCATCGAAGAGCAGTGACGGAATCGACGAACAGGGGTCCGACGATGAGTAGCAATGACACCACGATGGTGGAGCACGGCAATATCGTCATGCCCGCCAAGCTCGGCATCGGCGGGCTCGGTGCGGGTATCACGTTCGGGTCGATTCCGTTCGCTCTCGTGCTCATCGGGTGCATCGTGCGGGGGTGGTGGCTTGCTGCCGGGATCATCACGGTTCTCGGCATCGCTGCCGCCGTGGTGACCGTTGTGACGGTCAAGGAGGGCCGCAATTGGTACCGCCGCGCGGCGAACCGCATGGCGTTCCGGAGGGCGGAGCGACGGGGCGACACCCTCCTGGTCGCGGGACCGGCGGGACGCACGCCCGACGGCACCTTCCGTCTGCCGGGCCTGCTGAGTGCGTCAAAGCTCAGCGAGCACACCGACAGCTACGGAAACCCGTTCGGAATGATCTGGGTTCCCTCGGCCAAGCACTACACCGTGGTGATCGAGTGCTTCCCCGATGGGGATTCTCTCGTTGACCAGGACCGGGTCAATCGGCAAGTGGCGCACTGGGGCGGGTGGCTTGCACAGCTGGGCGTGGAGGATGCGGTTGTGGGCGCCTCGGTGACTGTCGATAGCGCTCCTGACTCCGGTCTTCGCCTGCGGCGCATGGTCGCGGAAAACGTCTCTCCCCACGGCAGCGACTTCTCCACTGCCGTGGTCGGCGGGCTCGCAGACAAGATCTCTGGTGGTGCGCCTCAGCTGAGCACGCGGCTGGCTCTGACCTTCAGTGGCGCGGGCATCGATTCGAGCGGTCCCGATCGGGGCGTGCAGGAGATGGCGGATGAGATCGGAAACCGACTCCCCGTCCTTCTGGCCTCTTTGGGGATGACCGGTGCCGGAAACGCTGTGCAGGCGTGCAACGCGCAAGACATCGTTGATTTCACCCGTGTTGCCTATGACCCGACGGTGGCCGCCCGTGTGGAGCAGGCCCGCCAGGAGGGCGGGACGGGCCTCACCTGGGAGGAGGCGGGCCCGGCGTTCGCTGAGGCGAAGTACGACCGGTACTACCACGACCGTGGCGTGTCGAAGTCGTGGACCATGTACGAGGGGCCGCGGTCGAAGTTCTACGCGACGGCGCTGCGCCGGGCGTTCGAGCCGACGAAGGGCGTCCTCCGCAAGCGGGTGACGATCCTGTACCGTCCGATCCCGGCCGGGGATGCCCCGGATGTGATTGAGGCGGAGATCAACAACGCGCAGTTCAACTCGTCGACAAAGCAGCGGGCGACGGCGCGGCAGAAGAACCGGATCCGGTTCGCGAACAAAGCGGCCGAAGAGGAAGCTGCCGGTGCTGGGCTCACCCGGTTCGGCATGATCATCACCACGACGTGCCGAACGAATGACGAGTTCCCCCGGCTGGAGAAGGTCATCCCGTCGCTGACGAACCAGGCGCGGCTCAAGATCCGTGAGGCGCTCGGCAACGAGGACGTCGCGTTCCTCGCGGGCTTGCCCCTGGGTGTGGTGCTTCCGGAGCACATGACATTGCCCGATCAGATTAGGGACTGGCTGTGATGACGATGGCGCGAGCACAGAGGCGACAGGACGCCGTCCCGGGGGAGCTGCGGCTGACCGCGCGGGAAGCGCAGCGGCTGGAGAAGAAGATGCGGCCCCCGGCCGTCACCCCGTTGCAACGGTGGCTGCAGTTCCTCGACCGGACGCGGACGCAGCGGCGCCGCGCGCTGGGTAGGGCTGGTCGGCGCGGGTGGCGCACGAGTGGCACCGGCCGGATGCCGTGGATTGAGCCGCTGCCGGAGGCTCAGGGGACCACGGTCCAGGTGTGCGGCCTGTGGCCGTTCATCGCTGGGTCCAGCGATCTTCCCGTGGGCGTCCCGCTTGGGAAGAACTTGCTGAAAGGCACCGTCGTGTGTGCGGACCCGATCAGCTGGTTTCTCGCCAATCTGATCAATCAGCCCTCGTGCTTCGTTCTCGGCCGCCCGGCTCTTGGAAAGTCGACTCTAGTGCGGCGGATCGTGACCGTCCTCGAGGCGTGGGGGCACATCCCGATGGTGCTCAGCGACACGAAGCCGGACTATGTTGACCTGATCGACGCGCAAGGTGGTCAGGTGTTCCATCTGGGACCTGGCCAGGCGACCATCAATATCCTCGATTTCAGCGAGCTGCTGCGCGAGCTTGCGAAGATCCCCGACGACGCCGTGCGCGGCGATGCGCCTCGGAGGGAAGCGATCGACGCCATGAAGCGGCGGCGGTCCACTCTCGTCACCGGCCTGTTGGAGCTTGGCCGGGATGCTCGGATCAGCGAGAAAGAGCGCTCCTTGGTCGTAGAGGGCCTGCGCATCCTCGATGAAGAGTTCGACATCGAGAAAGAGGGCCGGCAGCCGCGCATCAGCGACCTGGCGCGGCTGGTTCGCGATCGGCACCCGCGTCTCGCGGCAATCGCCCAGGACCGCGGCGATGCGGAACGGTATGCGGAGCGCACGGAGCTGCTGGTCGACGGTCTCATTGCGTTGACGGCCTCCGGTGTATACGGGTCGATCTTCGACGGAGACAGCACCGTGCAGATCGAGGCCGGTCGACCGGTCGTGTTCGATCTGTCATCGATCGATGACGGCGACCTGACGCTCCAGGCCGCGGTGCAGGCCGTGACCTGGTCGTTCGGTTCCGCGGTCGTCGACGCAGAGAAGTACCTCGCGGATGCGAAGCTGCGCCCTCGCCGGCACTACTTCCTTGTCATGGATGAGCTGTGGCGCATGCTGCGCGCCAGCTCCGCCATGGTGTTCTTCGTCGACGCGCTCACCCGTCTGAACCGTGCGCGCGGTATCGCTCAGGCGATGATCACCCACACGATGGATGACCTCAAGCTGTCGTCAGATGAGCTGACGACAATCGCGTGGGGCTTCGTTTCCCGGTCCGCGATGGTGTTCATCGGCGGGCTCGCGCAGTCTGAGATGGGCAACCTCGAACAGGTGTTCGCGATGTCGGCGCGGGAGAAGGCGATGATCATGGACTGGAGCGCGGACGGCTCACTGAACCCGCACACGGGCCAGCAGGCGATCCCGCCCGGTCGCGGGAAGTTCCTACTCAAGATCGGCAAGAAGCCAGGTACCCCGTTCGAGTTGGAACTCACGCCCGCAGAGATGGACGTGAACAACACGAACCGAGCCTGGACGGATGCCGCCGAGCGGTTCCGTCAGAACGCGGTTCGCGTCACCGAGACGCTGGAGGAGGCCGCCTGATGCGCCCGAATCGGCGCGCACAGCCACTCGGGGCCGACACCGGGTGGATTGCGCTTGGCGCCTTGGTCGCCGTCGTGATGTTCGTCAGCATGCTCGGCTGGCTGGCGGCACTCACCAACCCCGGCGTCGACGAGCTCAACCGACGCGATCCGTTCACCGTCCTCCGCGCCGTGCTCACGGGTCAGCTGCCGCCAGCGCCCTTACAGGTGATGATCTTCGTCGGTGGTCTCCTCGTTCTGGGGGTCGCCATTGCTGCGATCGCGACCCTGGCGCTGCGGCGCCGGTCCGCCGGTTCCCGCGTCGACCACAAGGCGTCATCGATGGGGCAGATCCGCGAGCTGGAGGAGATGACGCAGAAGAAGGTCGCGGAGGACACCGCCCGCCTCGGCGCCGGCGGCGCCGCGGACGGCGTGCCTCTCGGTCGGCACGTTCCCTCCGGCAGGATGCTGTTCAGCACCTGGGAGTGGGTGCAGATCTGGCTCATGGGCCCCCGCGCGGGCAAGACGAGCTGCGTGTGCGTGCCCCAGATCCTCGAGACCAGCGGTCCGGTACTCGGCACCACCAACAAGCGAGACCTGGTCGACCTGACCCGCGGGCCCCGCTCCGAGATCGGCCGTATCTGGATCCACGACGTGCAGGACATCATCGGCGCAGAGCCGACCTGGTGGTGGAACCCGCTGTCGTTCGTGACGAACTTCGAGCGTGCCGAGAAACTCGTCGACGTGTTCGTGTCCTCCGCGATGGCTGCGGATGCCAAGGAGGATGCGTACTTCGGTCCCGCCGGCCGCGAGACGCTCGCGCGGCTGTTCCTCACCGCCGCGGTGACCGGTCGCCCGATCACCGACGTCTACCTGTGGGCGATGGATCCCAGCGGCAAAGATCCGGAGATCGGAGATCCTTCGGTGCTCCTGGTCGAGGACGACTACACCCAGGCGATGGGACTTGCGAAAACCCAGACGCTCACGGAGAAGCAGCGTGACGGCATTTACGGCACCATGCGGACCATCTGTGGCGTGCTCGCGAACAAGAAGGTGCTCCCGTGGATTACCGACACCGAGGGGCGGCCGCACTTCGACCCGTACAAGTTCGTCACCTCTAGCGACACCGTCTACGCGATTTCTCGCGAGGGCGGCGGCAGCGCCCGGGCGATCACCGCAGCGCTGACGATGGCGGTCCTCACGGCCGCAGAAGAGGTCGGTTCCCGGATGCCTGGTGGCCGTCTCGCCACCCCGCTGATGGCCGTTCTCGATGAAGCCGCGAACGTGTGCCGGTGGCGAGACTTGCCCGACGTGTACTCGCACTACGGCAGCCGCGGCATCATCATCTCGACGTTCTTCCAATCCTGGCAGCAGGGCGTGGAAGCATTCGGCGTGAACGGCATGGACAAGCTCTGGGGTGCCTCGAACATCCGCGCTTCGGGCAGCGGCCTCGCAGACGATAAATTCCTGCCGCACCTGTCGCAGCTGATCGGTGACCACGACGTCGTCCACCGCACCAGCACCCAGCAGCGCGGCGGCCGGTCGACGACGACCAGCATCAGCCGTGAGCGGATCTTCGACGTGTCGGAGCTCGCAGCGATGCCGCGCGGCCGCGCGGTGATGATCCCCTCCACACAGCCGGCGACGCTGTTCGCGCTCGAACACTGGTCGGCAAAGCCCTACGGCGAGAAAGTCGCCGCGAGCCGCGCATATTACGAAGCGCAAGCCGTCCAGAGCGGGCATCTCAAGGAGCCATCGAATGTCTGACTACGACGACGAAACCCAGGATGAGCCCGAGGCCGAGACGTACTACCCGAACGTGTACATGTGGGTCGAACACTGGCTACTGCCCCACTGGAAACGGGATGTCACGCAAGCCCGGTGGGATCCCCGCTGGTGGGAGTACACCGAGGTCCTGAGCCGATTCGAGGCCCTGTGGCGGGCCTGGGAGTTCCTGCGCCTGGAAGGCCCCACGGGCATGGCGGTGTTCTTCCGCGACTACCTCGACACCGCGATGCCGCTCATCACCGCCACCGATGGCCCTTTCTGGCGGATCGAGAAGGTGTCCCGGGAGCGGACGCTGCCGGAGCAGTGGCCGAGCGAGCTGCCACCACCGGAAGAAATGACCGACCTGGTCTGACCACGTTCCCGGGAGTAATCGGAAGAGATGGAGGACGGAATGAGCGGCACCAGTCCCCACCAGCGAAAGGAACAGAATGACCCGACCGCCGAAGACACCCATCTCACTGCCCCCGCTAATACGATGCCCCCGGAACTGCTCAGTTACCTAGCCGGCGTGGTCACGGCCACAGTCGGCGTGGGGGTCGTTGGCCTGTTGCGGCGCACCCGTCGAGCTGCACGAGCCCGCACACGCGAGCAGCAGCGTCAACAAGCCGCCAGAGCCCGGTACGACCGCCACGAGGCACAGAAGGCCCGCGTGTGGTTCATCCCGACAGAGACACCCGAGGACGATTCATGAGCCACCTCGGCAGCCGCCGTGGATGCTCCCGTTTTCGGTGAGCCGATACACGGAAGAGGAATCTGCAGGCGATGTCGCGTGTACGCCACGTCGACCAGTGGACCGCCACGATGCAATCGGGCCTGATCTAGCTCTTTGGTCGGCATTGCCCGGCGTCCGGAACCGACTATGGAACTGATCGTGAATCACGTCCCTGAGGGCGTTCCGGCTCGTCGCTCCTACCGCGGCGGATAGTTGCTCGGTTTCGCGTGGAGTCCGCTGCCGGCTTGGGGATGAGACCGTACGTCAGTAGTCCCACTCTTTCCACTCAGATGCGTCGATGGGCGGCGGTTCGGCTTGCATGCGATCTATCTGTTCTTCCGTGCGGTCGATGATCTGGATGCGAACGGGGACGTGGGGTGTCACGAGCAGGCTGACCGTTCCGTGGCCAATGGTTCTAAAGTCCACGAAGTCGGAGCCGTCACGTGCTGCCGAGACGATGGCCCTCTTCGTCTCTGACAGGTTCTGGTCGGGATCCAGCAGGAACGTCTGGCCGTCAAAGCTCACTTTGGTGATGTTCATGAGGTGCGCCTTCCGCCGCTTGGTGAACGCGGCAATCTGACGATTCGGGTGTGAAGAGAGTACGCCGCAGGGGGCGAGATAGGTCGGGGTAATCCGGACTCACAGGACTCTCCCCGGGGGCACCGAACCGGCCGGCCGTGGTCAGAGGCTTGTCGTGTGCCTCGAGAGGCTGTGGAGTGGTACCTGGAGTGTCGTATCGTCGTCAACCCTGTGTTTAAGCCGGCGCCCGGGGGCCGAGCATGGAGTTGCGAAGCACATCTCGTATGCAGACAAGACCGTGTTCTTGAGTGATGACGCCGCCGATCTTCTCGTGGAGTATGCGGCGCTGCTAGGGCAGGAGCGTTCCGCTGATGCTGTGCGGCTGCGTGCGATCGGTCAGGACGGTAACGAGGTCGAGGTAGATTTCGTGTTGAATCCGGCCACGAACCTCGCCTCCGAATCGACGAACTCCTCCGTGCAACCGCCGTCGAACAAGGAAGCGATCGCGTATCTGCGAGCCAAGATCGACGCCATCCGCAACCCGCCCGAGATGGAATCGGAAGATGCCCCCAGCCACAGTGACGAGGACTCTCTCTAGGACGCTTGTCCGAGATCCCGCCCACACTTTCAGCTCTACCGCAACGGGGGTCAGGGCGGAGCCCAACGTCTGCGAGAGTGCAAGCACCACGTCAGCGATCAGCTTGTTCGCGGCTGTGACCAAGTGTCGTGGCGATCGGAGGATGTCCGCATGGGCCAGTTCGTGTACGAGGGTAAGACCAAAGCCGAGATCGAAGACCGAGCGCTCACCCACCTCCAGCTGGTGATCACTGCGAAACTAAGACGCGGAGAGCCGTTCCCCTTCTCCTGGAAAGAAGATGCCAGCCTCGGCAACGGTAAGACCGCGGTGTGGATGCATCCTCGAACCGCCATGGCGTTCAACTACCGGGGCAGTCGTCAGCCCTCGATCAACCGGCATTGGATCGAGGCCCTCGCCTTCACAGCGAACGCACCCAGCGGTCTCTACCTGGTTCGGGAACCAGACACGTCCGCACCCAATGACGACAAGGGCCCGCTCGCTCCTGTCTGAAGCGTGCGCTCCACCAAGGGACCACAATCACTGTCGCTTGAGCGCGCATCACCGCGCGAGGATGTCGTAAAGAGCAGCAGCACAGTCCCAGCGCCGACGACGAAGATCACGGCGCTGAGCACGATCAGGAACTCATCCATCCCGTCCCCCTCCCTGCATGGACTTGGGCGGCTGGCGGTCCGCTGCGAAGAAGCCATCCGAGCGGCCGCCAACCTAAAAGGGTCTGCTCGAAAGCCCGCAACGTTGCGACCTTCCGACCCACAACCGAATGTAGACACCCTCCGCGCGATCCCCTGCAGGTATTGACAGGAACAGATCACGCCACTAGGCCGTGCCAGCGTCGGCGCCGGTTTGACCTAGTCGGTGGGTGAATCCAGCATTTCGTCGACGAGCTGGATCCCGCCGCTTGAGTTAGCGGTGTGCATGAGTTGCTCGATCCACTTCACGTTGAGGGGTGGGGACTCTGGCTCGTCGAAGGTGAACCGCAACGGGATTGAAGGGTGTACCCAGATCGTCGACCGCCCACCAGGCTCGTCGTCAGTGTGACGCCAAGAGAGCGTGAAGCTCTCATTGCGGCGGAGCTTTGTCGCGACGACAACCTTGATGTGGGCGAGGGCACGGTCCTCGATGTGAAGCTGGCTTGTCCCGTCGTACTGGATGTATCCCATAGTCGAAGAGTAGACGCGGCGGCCGGATAGAGCGACGAGGCGGTCGTCGCACTTGCCCTTCGAGGGGGCGCCCGTTGAGCATCGGCAAGGCCGACGCCCGCTCCGGGGGTCATCAGACCGGTGCACAGCGTCGCTGAGCACCAGCGGGTGCACGTTTCGACCTTCGGTCATACCGCCGCTAACGCCTTCCCGAACCGGCATTCGATGGTCGGCTTGCCTCCGGTCAAAGACGGGCTCGGGGCGAGCGCCTGCCCGGTCGCGATTGTGTGGCCTCGTGCTCAGTCGAGTTGGCGCAAGCTGCACCAGGAAGCCCGTGGTTGAGCGTTAGTCCAGGCCGTACGTCGACCCGTCTCCCATCTCCACGGGGCCACCTGTGGGAGCCTCAACTCCGCGAGTGAGCCCGCGTATGCGAAGATTCAGATCTTCATCTTCCAACTCGGGCCCGTGTCCCTCCACGGGTCTCACCACGATTTGGCTTGCCGGGCCGATGAGAAACTTCGCCACGACGACCTTTCCGTTCATTTCAGCTTGCTCGTCACGCCACACGTCCCTGTTCGCATCCACGTCATCGACCGCACCGAAGCGGAGATCGATCGGCTACACGCAGCCCCGCCGCCGATGGACTCCTCGGGATGGGCAGACTGGGAGTTCTAGGCCACGGCAGGTGCGCCCGCCAGAAGCGCCACGACCGGGTCCTTTCAGTCCGCTCAGCGGGCGCGGGGGAGTCGGAGATTAGCCTCGAGAGTCGGGCTTCTTTGTCCGACGCAGCGCGGACACCAGGAGAGCAACCGCGGCGAACCATGGTCCGACGACGATGATCGGATCGAGCCAGGTGTGCTTCTGATCTAAACGTCCGCGCCCGAAGCGCGACGCGATGGGATGGTGCTTCGGCTCGGAGAGTACTCCGGTCTGCGTTACCGGGTTGTCGGGGCGGCGGGTGAACAGCGAACGAATGTGGGCGCCGGCGGATTCGACCCGGTCGCCGAGGACGAGGATCAGCCATCGGGTGTTCTTCGTCTCGCTGAGCCGGTCGTACGCGAACCGGCGGATCCGACCCGAGATCCCGTGGAGTGGTTGCGCGGTGCCGTAGACGGGCGGCAACGTCGCGTGTTCGATGGACCTTTCCCGGTGCGGGTCGTCTGCCTGCCGATCGGGGAACGCCCAGTGGGCGCCGGTGGGTTCGAGGTCGTCGCGCTGCTGCCAGGTGCGGCGATATTCCGGGGCGCTATCGGAACCCCAACCGGGGATCCTCTCAGCGAGCTGCTCCGTCGTCGGTGCGAGGTCGGGTTTCGCCGCTTCGTAGGGCATGGTCATTCCTCTCCGACGATGATCACGGGTTTGATGCAGTCATCGAGCTTGGCGGAGAACACGTGGTACGCCTCGGCGATGTGCTCCAGAGGGAACCGGTGGGTGAGGAGTTCGCTCGGTCGCACGTGTCCTTCTTGGATGTGCTCCAGCAGGCGCGGCCATTGCCGTTTGACGGGTGCCTGGTTCGCCCGGATGGTCAGCCCTTTGTTCACGATGTCGCCGAGGCGGACGGAGGAGACCAGCGGCCCGTACGCGCCGACGAGGGAAACCGTGCCGCCCTTACGTGCCGAGTCGATCGCCCAGTTCACCGCGACCGGCGAGCCCCCTTGCAGCTTGAGCTTTGCACCGGTGACGTGTTGGAGGACGCTGCCGTCGGCCTCGGCCCCCACGGCATCAATGACGACGTCCGCACCGAGGTATCCGGTCGCCTTCTTCAGTGCGAGGACGATGTCGTCGACCTCTGCGAGGTGGATCGTTTCCGCGTAGGCGAAGGTCCGTGCCTTCTCCAGGCGGTAGTCGATGTGATCGACGACGATGACCCTGCCTGCGCCCAGGAACCACGCGGACCGTGCGGCCGCGAGCCCGACGGGACCCGCGCCGAAGACGACGACGGTGTCGCGTTCGGCGATGTCGCCGAGCTGGGCACCGAAGTAGCCGGTAGAAAAGGCGTCGGTGAGCATGAGGGCGTCCTCGGAACCCAGCCACTCGGGGATCACGGAGGGGCCGACGTCGGCGAACGGCACTCGGACGAGCTCCGCTTGACCGCCGTCGTACCCGCCGGTCGTGTGTGAGTAGCCGTAGATCCCGCCGACGGCGGTGGCGTTGGGGTTCACGTTGTGGCAGTTTGAGAACAACCCGCGGCTGCAGAAGTAACAGCTGCCGCAATAGATGTTGAAGGGAACCATCACCCGGTCGCCGCGCTGCAGGTTCTGTACGGAAGGGCCGACCTCTTCGACGATGCCGACGATTTCATGCCCGAATGTGTGGCCGATGCGGGTGTCCGGCATCATGCCGTGGAACAGGTGCAGGTCGGAGCCGCACACGGCCGCCCGGGTCACCCGGACTATGGCGTCGTTCGGGTGTTGGATCTTCGGTTCGGGCTTCTCCTCGACGCGGATCTTGTAGGGACCGCGGTAGGCCATTGCTTTCATCGCAGCATGCTCCTCGGGTGTGTCTGGGCAGGTAGTTCGGCGCCCGGTCCGGAGACCTGGCGACGTTGATCGTTTGATGATTTGTCAGGGCCGTCGCGCTCACCGACGGATTCTTGTCGGGCGGTTCGGTATGCGTGGCGGGAGTTGCTGGCGTCCGACGCCGAAGTGGCGGGGATGGTTATGCCGGCGGCTGCCAAGCGTCGTGAGATCTGCGTTGGAGGATGGGCAGCAACGCGCATCCTTTGGCCGTTGTAGGGCACTCCGCCCCGTAGGCGCGCTCCGATCGCAACCCAACTCGTCACGGCCCGCTCGCAAAGCCAGAGCGGTGCCCACAGTGCGCTTGTGGGGGCGAAGACATTTTGGCCACCCGCGCGTCGTCTGCCGCGCTCGGCCAACGCGACGGCGCTCAGCGTGAGCAGTGCGATCGCCGCAGGGCAGCGCCGCACGGTTATGAGGAGGGGGAGGATGGCGGCCTCGGTGAGGAGTCGACGAGGTTGGGCGAAGCTGTCGTACGCTTGTCGGCTTCTTTGGGAGATGAAATGCTGTGCGGTTGGGGGGCGCCGCTTGACGTAGATATCGGGGCGATCGCTGATGACGCCCCCCACGGCTCGGATGGTTCGTTCCATTTCGAGGTTTTCGAACAGGACGTTAGGGCTGTAGCCTCCGGCGAGGCGCAGGGTGGAGCGTCGCACCGCGTAGGTTCCGGGGTAGTCACTCGCGACCGCACGGTTCAGCAGGGTGCGGGCCGTGTCCCAGCGTGCGTGCCAGGGGAGGGGTGCGAAGTGGTTCTGCGGTTTGACCAGGGAGGCGATGGCGAGGTCGGATACGACGGCGGTCAGCGTGTCGCGGTCGTATCGGACGTCGTCGTCGGCGATGACGAGGTGCTCGTGTCTCGCGACGGCGAGGCCGGTGAGTACTCCGCGCACTTTCCCGTTCATGCCGGCTCGCCCGTCAACGGGTATGTGCCGGGCGAGGCCGGACCATGTTGCAGCGTGGGCCGCGAATCGGTCGGGATCTGACCCGTCGATGATCGTGATATCCGCCCACTCGCGAAGCGCGGTCAGGTACGCGGTGAGATCCGCGAGCTCATCGTCCGTTTTCCACCGCAGCGGCAGGATGTATTCGATCCCGGGGCGGGGCTGCGTCGAGTTGCGCTCAGCGGAGGTGTTGACCCTGGCCATGGCGTGCCGTATTAGGCGCGCGGCGATCGCGCGTCGGAGCGGTCGACGCGGGCTGGGCGGGTGACGAAGACGCCGAGGAGGATCATGCCGGCGGCGAGTCCGAGGTGCAGCCAGTTGTCGGCGTCGTTCACGGGCAGGAAGTTCAGCTGGTCGTTGTTCACGGCTACGAGGCCGTAGATCCAGACGACCAGGTAGATCAGCCCTCCGATGACGAGGTAGAGCCGGGAGATGCGTGGGCGGATGGCGGCGGCGATTCCGGCAATGCCGAAGAGCAGATGCACGAGGTTGTGCAGAACGGATACTTGGAAGACGCCGAGGAGCTGGGCCTCGGAGTCGGCGCCGGCGCCGTGCAGGTGCTCGGCCGAGTGGGTGAGGCCGGGGATGAATCCGGCTATTGCCACGACGAGGAAGAGCAGGCCGACGACGAGTGCCGTCTTCTGGATGGTGGTCCCGGCGTATCCGGATGTGGGCTCTGCGGGCGTGCTCATGGGGAGACTCCTCGGCTGGGTGCGAACGCCGCGCAGTACGCGGCGGGAAGGGAACTCTGAAGATATTGACGCGGGACATCAGTGATGAGGGCATTGACGAAAACGCCCTTACGCCGTAAGTTCGGCGCATTACTCATCGTCGGTCGCGGGTCCGCTCGGGCAACGTCCCGGTGAGCCTTCCTACAGCTGCGAGAGAACTCGCCGTCAGTGCAACGAAGAGGAATCGGCGGAGGCCCGGTCGGATGGCCAGGCTCGTGGAAGCACTCCAGGTGCGACCGCGTCTCGGGAGACCGTCCGGGTCCGCGACGCTGCTCGGCGCAGCGAGATTGCCGGGACGGGACGGCGCCGGTTCGGGGGTGTGCATCATCCGCATGCCCCACCGGCCGAACACCCTGTCGAGCAGGCGGGGCGCGGTCCGCTGCAAAGCGGAGATGAATCGGCCACTGCCGCCGGCGAAGAGTTCGTCGACGGGATGCTCGGCAGCGTAGAGGATGCACGAGGCGACGACGGAGGCCGCGTAGTAGGGCGGTGGCGCCGATGGACGATGACCGAGACGTGATCGGGTGGCGTTGTAGCCGGGGGTGTCGATCACCGCGGGTCGGATGATGGTCACGGAGATGGGGTCGCGCGTGGCGCGCAGCTCACGTCGCAACCCCATCATCGCTCCTTCGACTGCCCGCTTCGAGGCGGCGTACGCGCTGTGGAACGGCAGGGTCGTCACCGCTTCGATGGAGGAGATCGAGATGAGCGCGCCGCCGCCGGCACGGCGGAGAGCCGGGAGTGCCGCCTGAGCGCCGTGCACCTGACCGAGGAAATCGATCTCCATCATGCGGCGGAACTCGGCGGGCGTCGTCTCCTCGAATCCGGCGTAGATAAGCACGCCCGCGTTGTTCACCCACGTGTCGATCCGACCGAACCAGCTCTCGACGGTGTCGGCCGCTGCCTGAACGGCGGCAGCGTCCTGCACGTCGCAGACGATTTGTCGAGCCTGTCCGCCTTGCGCGACGATGTCGGCGACCGTCTGCAGCAGGCGACCCTCGTGGCGGCCGAGGACCACGACGGTGGCACCGGCTCGCCCCATCCGGAGGGCGGTCTCCCGTCCGATTCCGCTGGATCCGCCGGTGATGACCGCGACCTGCGTCGCCAGTGCGCGGTGTCTCCGCCGCCGTAACGGCTGTAAACGAAACCTCCTCGGATGTGTTTCGCCGGGCATGCTCTCCTCCTTCGGCCGTTTCCCGTCACTCCATGTTCAGAGCATCCTGCGCCCGTCCGGCGAGCTTCTCGACCGTGTTCGGAAGTTCCGTCGTGCCATAGAAGCGCGAGTCGGGGTGCGTGGGTGGGGGCATCGGCACCCCTGCCTCCGGCTCGGGCAGGTAGGTGAACTCTCCTTTGCCGTCGGGTGTCGGCCCGGACGCCCAGGAACCTTCTGCGGCCTGCGCGCCGTCGGAGAAGTTGATGTATTGGTAGGACACGTCGCGTTCCTCTTTGTCGATCGGGAAGTTGCTCGGGACGGGGAGGGCTTCGACGCCCTCGGCCTGCAGCTCGGCTGCGGCGGCCAGCCATTGGTTCTGGTGCATGGTGTCGCGGGCGAGCAGGAAGGAGAGCAGGTCGCGCACTCCGTGGTCGTCGGTCATGTGGTGCAGCCGGGCCACCTGCACGCGGCCCTGCATCTCGGCGTTCGCGTTGGCCTGGAAATCGGCGAGCAGGTTGCCGCTGCCGGTGATGTAGCTGCCCGACCAGGGGTTGCCCATGCTGTCGACGGGGCGGGCGCCTGCACCCGCGACGATGCCGTGCTGGATGTCGGTTCCGCCGATGACTGCGGCTACCGTCGGGTCGCTCTGCACCGCGTCTTCGGTGATGCCTAGCGGGGACTTCTCGAGAAGCTGCGCGATCATGACGGCGAGCATCTCGACGTGCCCCATCTCCTCGGCGCCGATGCCGAACACGAGGTCGCGGTATTTTCCGGGGATGTGCATGTTCCAGGCTTGGAACTGGTACTGCAACGCCACCGTGATCTCGCCGTACTGCCCGCCGAGAACCTCTTGCAGCTTTCGCGCGTAGATCGCGTCCGGCTTGTCGGGCGTCGCCTTGTGCTGAAGCTCTTGCCTGTGGAAAAACATCGCGTCTCCCGTTCCGCGCCGCTCGGGGAGGGGATCGGTTGATCGTGGCGGCGCTGTGGGACCTATGGAAAAGCCCGGACGGTTTTTCTCCCACGGCCTTGCCGGAACGAAGAGACGGGGGTACAACGCACGCGCGACGGCACCCAGAAAAGCGTCCGGGAGCCCTCACGCCGGCGGTTATACCCCCACGCACGCGATACGGCAAGCTGTTGCAGCTGATGAGTTCCCGTTCGTATCTTCATCTGAAACAGACCAGTGGCCAGTCTCGGCCCGGGTCGCCGGCCACCTTTGAGCAATCTGCCGTTTCCGCTGTCGGAACACGGCCCGTCGAGGAGTACCCATGACCGAGGTTCGTGACCCCGCCGTCGGCACGGTTCCGGAGCGGACCGCGAAGGCCCGTCAGGCCGCCATGATGAGCACCTCGCGTGTGGAGCAGAAGGGCAACATCGTCGTCCGGTGGATCACCTCAACCGACCACAAGACGATCGGGTACATGTACCTGATCGCGTCGGTGATCTTCTTCCTCCTCGGTGGGGTGATGGCCCTGGTGATCCGCGCCGAGCTGTTCGCTCCGGGGATGCAGATCCTTCCCACGAAGGAGCAGTACAACCAGCTGTTCACCATGCACGGCACGATCATGCTGCTGATGTTCGCGACGCCGCTGTTCGCCGGGTTCGCGAATGCGATCATGCCCCTGCAGATCGGGGCGCCGGACGTCGCCTTTCCGCGACTGAACGCGTTCTCGTTCTGGTTGTTCTTCTTCGGCTCCATCATCGCCGTCTCGGGGTTCCTCACCCCGCAGGGCTCGGCCTCCTTCGGTTGGACGGCCTATCAGCCGCTCGCCAGCGCGACATTCACGCCCGGGGCGGGCGGCAACCTGTGGATGATGGGCCTGGGCATCAGCGGCTTCGGGACCATCCTCGGTGCGGTGAACTTCATCACGACGATCATCACAATGCGCGCGCCGGGCATGACGATGTGGCGGATGCCGGTCTTCACGTGGAACACCCTGGTCACGAGCCTCCTCGTGCTGATGGCTTTTCCCGTCCTCGCGGCGGCCCTCTTCGCGGCAGCGGCGGACCGCATCCTCGGCGCGCACATCTTCGATCCGCAGAACGGCGGTGTGCTGCTGTGGCAGCACCTGTTCTGGTTCTTCGGTCATCCCGAGGTGTACGTGATCGCTCTGCCGTTCTTCGGCATCGTCTCGGAGATCTTCCCGGTGTTCAGCCGCAAACCCTTGTTCGGCTACAAGACCATCATCTATGCCACGATCGCGATCGCCGCATACTCGGTCGCGGTCTGGGCACACCACATGTACGTCACCGGGGGAGTGCTGCTGCCGTTCTTCGCCCTGTTGACGATGTTCATCGCCGTGCCGACGGGGGTGAAGATCTTCAACTGGATCGGCACCATGTGGCGAGGATCGGTGACGTTCGAGACACCGATGGTCTTCGCGCTCGGCTTCCTCGTCACCTTCGTCTTCGGGGGGCTCACCGGCGTCATCCTCGCCTCACCTCCGCTCGACTTCCCGCTCCATGACACCTACTTCGTCGTCGCTCACTTCCACTACGTCGTCTTCGGCACCGTCGTGTTCGCGATGTTCGCCGGCTTCTACTTCTGGTGGCCGAAGTGGACCGGTCGCATGCTGAACGAGCGCCTCGGTTACGTGCACTTCTGGATGCTGTTCATCGGGTTCCACATGACATTCCTCATCCACCACTGGCTCGGCGTCGACGGGATGCCTCGCCGCTACGCCGACTACGCGGAGCAGGATCAATTCACCTGGGCGAACCAGGTCTCCACGGTCGGGGCGATGATCCTCGGCGCCTCGATGCTGCCGTTCTTCCTGAACGTCTGGATCACCGCCCGCAAGGCTCCGAAGGTCACCGTCGACGATCCCTGGGGTTACGGCGCCTCCCTGGAGTGGGCCACTTCGTGCCCGCCGCCGCGCCACAACTTCGTCGCCATGCCGCGCATCCGCAGCGAGCGTCCGGCATTCGACCTGAACCACCCCGAAGTGGGAACGGCAACCGAAGCCGCGCCGCACGCGGGTCCCAGAGCAGCGAACGAGGAGTTCGGTGAACGAGGAGTGAGCTGATCATCATGACCGCCAGCATCCTTCGCCCCACTCAGCCAGCGAACCACCGTTTTGAGGCTCCCGCACACAGGCCGACCACCCGTCTGATAGGCGTGGAAGAAGAGCTTCTCCTCCTCAATGCCGCGACTCTGGCACCCATCCCCGCATCGACCGACGTACTGCACGCCCATGCGGGCGTTGCACAGCCTGCGAACGTCGTTCTCGAGGCCGAATCCAAGCTCGAGCAGATCGAGGTGGTCAGCCCGCCCCTCCGGACATACCGAGAGCTTCTCGATGCCGTCGTGAGCGGCCGCCGGACGGCGGATCAGGCCGCGCGTATGGCGGGTGCGCGAGCGGCGGCGCTCGCGACCGTCCCGTTGCTCTGCGATTCCCACGTGGCCCCCAGCCCTCGATACGACCTGATGTCGGAGCGCTTCGCGTTGACGATGGCAGAACAACTGACCTGCGGTTTCCATGTGCACGTCACGATCGGTTCCCCGGAAGAAGGAGTGGCGATTTTGGACCGGATACGAATCTGGTTGCCGCTGCTCCTGGCACTCAGCGCGAACTCCCCCTTCTGGCGAGGCGCCGACTCGGGATACGCGAGTTACCGTTACCAGGCGTGGGGGCGATGGCCGAGCGCGGGACCATATGACTTGTTCCGATCCGCCGAGGCTTATTTCGCCACGGTCGATCAGATGGTGGGGACAGGCGTCGCGCTTGACGCAGGCATGGTCTACTTTGACGCCCGCCTTTCTACTCATGCCCCGACAGTCGAGGTCCGCGTCGCCGATGTCTGCCTCCTTCCCGAGGACGCGGTCACGATCGCCGTGATCGTGCGTGCGCTCGTGGCCGGCGCAGCTGCTGAATGGCGAGAAGGATCGCCCGCACCGGAGGTGCCCGCAGCTCTTCTGCGCCTGGCGTCTTGGCGGGCGAGCCGGTTCGGCACCAGCGAAAATCTCATCCATCCGTTCACTGGTGTGCCTCGGCCGGCCCGCGAGTGCGTCGGAGCTTTCCTCGATCACATCAACCCTCATTTCGATGGCCTCGAGGAAGCCGTCCGCGCACACCAAGGCGTGAAAGACATCCTGGCTCGCGGCACCGGGGCAGCTCACCAACGAACCCTGCTCGCTGAGCACGGCAACTGGACCGACATGATGGCCGCAGTCGTCGCACGAACCCACTCGGGCGGTGCCGATCGATGAGTGCCGACAACACGCCAACCGAACAGCATGCCCACGATCACGTGGGCGCATACATCACCAGCCACACGCCAGACATGCTCCAGCGCCTCGCCGCCTGGGTGGCGATTCCTTCCATCGCCGCAGACCCGGAACGTCGGTCAGACCTCGTCCGGTCCGCGCGCTGGCTTGCTGGCGAAATGCGCGACGCGGGATTCACCGCCACCATCTTCGAAACCGGTGACTCTCACGCGGTGTTCGGCGAGTTCATCGTCGACCCGTCGGCGCCGACGGTGCTGGTCTACAGCCACCACGACGTCCGCCACGCGAAACCCGAGCAGTGGAAAGAGACCAAACCCTTCACGCCGGTCGTGCGCGACGGCCGCCTCTACGGCCGAGGCGCGTCAGATGCCAAGGGTCAGGCTCTCGCCCATGTGTGGGGAGCACGCGCCCACCGCGCCACTCCCGACTCGGCGCGCATCCCGCTCAACATCAAACTCCTCATCGAAGGGGAGGAAGAAATCGGGTCGCCACACCTCGCGGAGCTTCTCGACACCCAGCGGGAACGGTTCACCTGCGACGTGATCGTCTTCTCGGACACGGTGCAGTGGTCCGTGGACGTCCCCGCTCCCGTGACCTCGATGCGCGGCATCCTGACCGCCACTCTCACCGTCACCGGACCCGCGAAGGACGTGCACAGTGGCGTGGCATCGGGAGTGACCGTCAATCCGGCACTCGCCCTCGCCACGGTACTGGGCCGGCTGCAAGACCCCTCCGGTCGCATCATGTTGCCGAACTTCTATGACGACGTAGCCCCCCTCACCCCACAACGGAAAGAAGAACTGGAGGCGATCCCCTACGACGACGAAGACTGGCTCGCACGCACCGACACGCGAGTTGTCGTCGGCGAAGCAGGGTTCACCCCGAAAGAACGACTGTGGGCGCGACCCGCGATCGAGGTGATCTCCCTTCTGTCCGGTGACACCGAACTCAGTCGATCCGTGATCCCCGCCGAAGCGAGCGCCACATTGAGTATCAGAATCGCGGCGAACCAGCGGATCTCGACGGTGGCAGAGCAGTTGCGGGTATTCGTCGCACGGGAGATGCCGCGCGGTGCGGCCTACACGCTGACGGTCGACGAGGATCTCGCGCAAGAGGCATATACCTCGCCAGAAGGTCCCGTGCTGGATGCGCTGGAGCACGCGCTCGAGCTCGGATACGGGACAAGCGCCCCCGGACGTGTCGGCAATGCTGGCGGAGGACCCGCCGACCTCTTGACCCAGAAGCTCGGAGCGCCCATCTACTTCTTGGGGACGGGACTTCCCGAAGACAACTGGCATGCCGACGACGAGAGCATCAACATCCGCATGCTGAGCCAAGGCACCGCCGCGATCGCGCACCTGTGGAACACCCTCGGCGGAATCCTCAGTGTCGAGACACCTTCAAGCGATCCGGAGGCATCTGTAGGACTCCTGCCGACAGATTGAAAGGAGTCGCGAAGAGGGCGAGAGCGAGAGCGAGTACGACGCGAAAGCGCATCCGTCAATAACCTCTTCGCCACCTCGTTCCGTCACTAACGTCAGAGAGTCCCACGGCGGCTACGGCCGGCGTCACATCACAGCCCAGGAGCGTCAGCCTTGAGCGCCAACACAGAAACGGCATCCGGATACGCGAAATCCGCCATCCAGAAGACGGCACTGATCGTGGGTATCGTCTTCCTCCTCGTCGGAATCGCCGGGTTCATCCCCGGCCTCACCCACTCGGCCGAGCACCTGCACAGCGTAGGTGCCGATTCCGAAGCTCACCTGCTCGGAGTGTTCCAAGTATCGGTCCTGCACAACCTCGTCCACCTCGTCTTCGGCGTTGCCGGCCTCGCCGCCGGCGCCCGCATTCGCAACTCCCGCCTGTATCTCATCATCGGTGGCGTGGTGTATCTGGTCGTTTGGATCTACGGCCTCATCGCGGTGAACAACGACCAGATCAACTTCCTCCCGGTGAACGACGCCGACAACTGGCTGCACCTTGGACTTGCTGTCGGGATGATCCTCCTCGGCATCTTCGTCTCACGTCCCACTCGCGTCGACCGGCCCGACGCCCGATCGCCGCGCGCATGATCGAACGAGGGTGATGGTGCACGGCGCGAGACAGCAATGACAGCAGCTCGACAACGACGCGCCGCGCTCTTGGGCTGACTTGTCATTGTCGGCGCAGTGCTTGTTCTCACCCAGTGGGGATACCCCGCCTCCTGGTTTGGCGGCGTCCTGGGAGCAGCCTCCGCCCTCAGCGTCATTCACCTCTTGACGACCAACGACGATGTCGCGCGACAGTACGCTAGTTCGCGAGTGGCCGTGGCGACAGTGACGGTTCTGCGCGTCAGCGGATCATGCGCGGGGCGTAGACGCTAGGCGGGCAGGCGAATCTGGCTGGCACCGGCACCCGTCGCGCCCCGAGTTGCGCGATGTCAACCCCTTCTGATGCCGAGACGACCGTTCGTAGTATCGCCTCATGTCGGATCGCTCTCTCACCGTGGGGTCTTCCGGGTCGGGCTGGTCGGAAGTCGCTCCGGGGTATTTTCAGCTTTCGGTCGCGGGGGTCAACTGCTTCCTCATCCGTCGTGACGACGGCCTCACGCTTATCGACGCAGGGTTGCCTCGGACCGCCCGCGTACTGGGGGAGGTCCTCACGCATCTTGGAGCACGGGCGACCGATATCGACGCGCTCGTTCTCACCCACGGGCATTTCGACCACGTGGGCATGGCCCGTCGGATCCGGGGTGCGGGCACGCCGGTGCTTGTGCATTCTCGCGACGCAGACCTCGCGCGGCATCCTTATCGCTATCGTCCTGCAGTCCCACGCGTCCCTTACCTCCTGAGCCACCCGGGCGGGATACCCATAGTCGGACGAATGGCGCTGAACGGCGCGCTGGTGGTGCGCGGGGTGGAGGCCCTGGGACGCGTTTACCATGGGCACCCCGTCAACGCACCGGGAGCGCCGATCGCATTGTGGACACCGGGGCATACGGCGGGCCACTGCGCCTACCTTTTCGTTGACGACGGGATCCTCCTCTCCGGAGATGCCCTGGTCACACTCGACCCGTACACGGGCGAGACGGGCCCGCAGATCGTCGCGCAGGCGGCGACAGCAGACGGCGACGAGGCTATGAGCGCACTGGACGTGCTCGCCGATACGTCTGCTTCGCTCGTGCTTCCCGGCCATGGCCGCGCCTATGCCGATGGTGTGATCTCAGCCGTAGCGCACGCACGTCGACGGGGCGTGCATTAGACCAGCACGGGAGATCGCTCGCCCGTCAACGTGGGTCGTCGGTGCTGGGCGGCGGCGTCATCCAGGTCGATGCCTGGTTCCGACGTGCTGCGGCGGCTGGTTCCGACGTGCGGCACCGCTCGAGACGCCCGTCTTTGTTCATGCTGTTTTGTCAACATCCTTCTTTGATTGCCTGGACTGGCCGACAGTTGTGCTGTTCGATTGGAGGCCGAAATGCCTGAGGCGCGGTTCGAGCTCCGCGAAGCCGCGGAGAAAGAATGGCTGGTCCTTGACCACAAGTACCCGGCGAACGACCCTCGACGCACTGTGGGCTGCGTCTATGAGGTCGACGAGTATGAGGTCGAGGTGATGTGGATCCGGGCACTACCCGTTGCGACGCGGTATATGTCACCGATAGAGGTGCTGGAGGATGTGCGGCAGCTGCACGAGCGCAGCCGATCCACGCGGCCGATCACGATCCCGCACCTGCCTCCCCTCCTCGCCACGTAGGGACACTGCTGCTCGCGTTGCCCCTGTTGGGGCGACGCCGGGCCGCTTGCTCGCCGCCCGACTCTCGATTTCAACGAATGGTGGTCTTGTGCACGGTCACGCCGACGGCGACAACTCGTTCGGTCAATGGATCATTCTGCTGCCACTCGCCGCTGCTGCCGTCATGTACGTCGCCGCGGCCGTCGGTGAATCCGGGAAAGGAAGGCCTTGGCCGTGGTGGCGCACATCGTTCTGGCTTCTGGGACTCGGCGTCGCGGCGTTCGCGTTGTCGGGTACCAGCCCGTCTGGCGTCGGTCGACCCTTCACCGATCATGCGATCGGACACCTGCTCGTCGGCATGGCGGCGCCCGTGTTCCTCGTTCTCGCGGCCCCTGTCACTCTCGCGCTCCGGAACTTCGCCGTGCTCTCAGCGCGCCGCCTCAGCCACGCGCTCCGCTCGCCGCCCGCCCGGCTGCTCTCGCATCCGATCATCGCTGCCCTACTGAGTATCGGAAGCCTGTATCTGCTATACCTCACCCCGCTGTACGAGAGCACCACCGATTCGGTACTGCACCTCGCGGTCATGGTGCACTTCCTAATCACCGGGTTTCTGTTCACCGCATCGATCATCACCGTCGATCCGTCCCCGCACCGGTCTTCGATGAACCTGCGCCTCATCGTCCTCACCCTTTCTCTCGCGGCGCACGGCGTGCTGACGAAAGCGCTCTACGCATCCGCCGTCAACGGAGAAAGCCGTCTTGCCCAGCTTGTGCAAACTGAGGGCGTCTCGCCGTCGGATCTGCAGGCGGGAGCGCAGCTCATGTACTACGGAGGCGATGTTGTCGACCTGGTCCTCATCGCCATTGTGCTCTTCGGCTGGTACCGCAGCACGATCCGACCCGCAACCAGGAGAACCCGAATGTCCCGGCGCACGCACATCGCTCAAGGCGGGCTCGGATGAGCGCACCAACGACAGGCACATGGCGACCCATCATCCACAACCGAACGTTCTGGGCAGCCGTCCTGCTGGGTGTCGGCACAATGGCGGCGATCGACGAGATTGTCTTTCACCAGTTGCTGCAGTGGCACCACTTCTTCGATCCTGCCCGCGGCGATCTCGGCATAGTCTCGGATGGGCTCCTGCATGCAGGGGAATTGCTCGCCCTCGGCACCGGGTTCTTCCTTCTGCTGGACGCGCGACGCCGAGGCGACTTCACGCGACCGGTCGCCGCGTCCGGCTATCTGGTCGGGCTCGGCGGTTTTCAGCTGTTCGACGGCATCATCGATCACAAAGTGCTTCAAATTCATCAGATCAGATACTGGGTCGATCTGCTGCCCTACGACATCATCTGGAACGGCGCGGGCGCTGTGTTGTTACTCACGGGCATCTCGATCGCGCTCCTGGCCCGCGACGAGCGGCCCACTGAACCGACCCCGAGGACATCAGATGATTAGGCTGCTTCGGCCGACAAGTCGCAGCGCCGTCTGCCATACCCGCGAGCCGGACCCGCTGCCGAGCCGCCGGCAACGATCGTTGCCGGCGGAGGCGGGATCTTATTGGCCTCTGGAGGCGGCGGCTAGTGGAACGGGCAACGGCGCGAAGGATTCACTGAGCGCATGTCACCGCCGGAGCGGGGCTTGGTGGGTAGCCGGCGGAGGTTGACCTGGAGCCCGGTGTCCAGGATGCGTAGTCGCGGGTCGCTCAACACGGCGATGGCCGCGGTGAGCCCGGCGACGGCGAGCTTCTCGCCCGGGCACCGATGGCCGGTCGCGACGTCGGCGCCCCCGTGCGGGATGAACGATGTGAGGGTTTCGAAGTCTTCGACGCCGAGGAATCGCTCGGGTGCGAAGCGTTCCGGGTGTGCCCAGGAGTTCTCACCCGTATTTGTGCCGAGGATGTCGAGCACCACACGGCCGCCGGCGGCGACGTGCTGGCCGTCGATGTCGATGTCAGCCGTCGCACGCCCAGGAAGCATCGGCACGAAGGGTGAGGTGCGGCGTATCTCTTGCGCGAACAACGTGGCGAGTTCACCTCCGACGAGCCGCCCGTTCGTCGCCGTCTCGGTCGCGATGCGTGTGCGCCATTCGGGCCGATCGTGAAGTTCTTTCGCCGCGAACGCGACGAAGCGGGCGACGGCGATCATCGGGCGGATGCTGTTCTGCAACTCGACACCCGCAGTCCGCGCGGAGAGCAGTTCGCCTGACTGATCGCGATGGTGAGCCCACACGAACAATGCGGTGTCGGGTTCGGGCTCGAGTGCCCCGGCCCGTACTGCTTCGATCAGGTGTGCAGCGTGTCGGTCGGACCAGAGTCGATTGAGTACGGCGACGCCGTATGCGGGCGAGTAGGGAGCGCCGAACCCGTAGACGATCTGCGCCAACCGCGCCGACCAGCGCGTTTTTGCGGCAGGGGTCCCTGGCAGCCCAGCCCAACCCATCACCGCGCGACCGAGAGCGCCCGTCGCTGCCTGATAGGCGTTGCGGATGCCACCACCGAGCCAGGCCGCACGTTCCGTCTCCCACTCGCGCTCCAACCATGGTGTCAGCCGTTCGACCTGCGTGTCCTCGTAGGCGACGTCGACGAACGTCGCCTTGCGATGCCGGTGCGCTTGTCCGTCGAGGCTGTGCACGGAACCGTGGCCGAAGAGCGTCTCCTGCACGAGAGCGGGCATCGCCCCATGCCGGGCGATACGCGATCGTCGTAGAAGACATCGATGCCCTCCGCACCCCGCACGAAGACGGTATCGTGGCCCAGCAGGCGCATCGGTGCTGAGCGGGCACCACGATGCACCCGTCGCCACACGGTTGCTCCGAAACCGTAGCCCCGAATGAGGATGGATGGAGCGTCGTCGACGAAGGCGCGCAGCGGCCGAACCGCCCTCGAGGGGAACCCGGGCACTATGAAGCGACGTCTTCCGTATCGTCGGCATCCGAACCGTCTGGCACCTCCATGGCCCTCGGATCGACGGCCACGGGGTCGTCCGACAATTGGCGCGGGACAAGCTCATCAGGGATCATCTGCTGGTCCTCGGGCGGGCTCTTTGCACCGAGCATCGTCGGTCTCACTTCCTTGAACTTCGCTGTCATGCTTCGGCGACCTGCCGACGACGGCCATGACACCTGGTGCACGCCCGGCTGCACAGGGCCTTGACACCTAGGGGGCACGCTCACCCGCCAGCCAAAGACGCACACAGCGGCCTCGCCTCGGGAGTGATCGTTAACCCGGCTCGCCCTCGCCGCCATGCGGGCGGCTGGGGGCTCATTAGTTCTGGTGAGGGGGCAGGCGGGTTTAGATCGACCCGATGTCGTACTCGCCGGGTCCGTCGGGCATGTCCTCCGGCGCGAACGGTGACACAGTGATCGGACTGAGTGATCGTGCTCTTGCCAAGAGGCGGTCGGCTGCCTCATCGTCGTCGAATTCGTGTGAAGAGTCGGCGTCCGCGACGGCTATGGGCATGTTTCCGTTGACGGCCAATCGCACGTGCGAGCGCTTCCCGTGCGAGTCCATGATCGGCAGATCGATGACGTCGCCTCGCCGCTCTTCCATCAGCGCCGTCCAGTAGTGCATTAGGGCGTCAGCGACCTTGTCGGTCGTGGTGTATGTCCCTACTTGGGTGATGACAGTTTTCACGCGTTCCCCCGATGTCGTGCGGATGTATCCGCTACCGGGTCCGGGGCAGCCATTCCAGCCTAGACCGAGTCGACCGACGGGTGACCCCCTTGCGCTTTCAGCTCTCCGGTGCTCCCAGAGTGATCTCGCGCCGCACGACGCGCTCCGCCACCTCACTCAGCCGCAGACCTCGAGTGCGAGCATACGTGCGAAGGAGACAGAAGGCGTCGGGGATCGGCACGCCTGCCGTGAACGAGATCACGCCCTTCGCCTGTTCGATCATCACTCTGCTGTTGAGCGCCGTCTGCAGCTGCGACGACAGCGTCTCCTTCTCACGCACGGTGCGCTCGTGCAGGATACCGATCGTGGCAACATCGGCGAAGGCCCGCGCCGCCACCAGATCATCGGGCGGAGCTGAGCCGGGGGTGGACCTCAGCAGATTCAGCGTGCCGATCGTCGTGTCCCGCAACCGCATCGGGATCGCCTCGACCGATACGAACCCGTTTTCCAACGCCGCCTGCCGGAAGAGCGGCCATCTCTCCGCATCGACACTGACGTCAGGGACGGACACCGGTGCCCCCGTCAGGAAACACTCGATGCAGGGGCCGGACTCCGCGCCGAGCTGCATCACCTCGACGAGCTCGGTGGCCTCGCTCGTCGACGCGATAAGCTCGAGTTCCCCTGCCGGATCGGTCAGCAGGATGCCGGCGTCCGTTGCATCCAGGAGGTCATGGCACGCATCCACCAGGGTCTGCAGCAGCTCCATGACGTCATAGTCATCGACCAGCGTGTCCGCCAAAGTGGCGAAGAGTTGAAGGAGGCGCGCATCCCGCGTGAGTTCCGTCACGAGCGCGCCTCCATCCCACCCGCCGTGCGAGTGAAGCGGAGCGTGCCATCCACGACGGCCTGAGCGACCTCCATCATGCGCTGGCCGGTCGAGAACGCTCGAGCCTGAATCATGAGCAGCGCATCGTCGGGGCTAATGTCGAGTTGCGCGAGGACGATTCCGGTCGCCTGGTGGATGATTCGTCGTGAGAATGCGCCGGATTGCGCGTCTTGATCGGCGAACTCGGCCAAGGCGTCCCGGAGGACGTGGCGGCCGATCACCTCAGCCATGGCGGTCGCCTGAGTGCATTCCCGCGAGCTCAGGGTCATGGGCGACGCCGCGTACAGATCGACCGCGCCGATCTTGAGCTCGCCGAGCGACAGGGGGAACGCGAACATCGATGCGACCGCGTCCTGGTCGACGGAGGCGGCGAATGCCGGCCAGCGGGTGACACCGCGGCGCCGAAAGTCCGGTTCCAGCACGGGGGAGACCGTGCGCATCGCCTCCCAGCAGGGTCCTTCGCCCAGATCGAACTGCAGCTCATCGAGACGCGCAGCCACATCATCCGAGGCGGAGATGGTCTCGCTGCCGAGCACATCACCCACCGTCGATACCGCCGCCCCCGTGATCGGGAAAAGATCCACGAAGAATCCGCTCAGGCTCGCCAAGCGGTGACCAGACTGCTGCAGGTCAGCGAGCGCGGATTCGAAGGACTCTCTCATAGTGTTCCTCACGATAACGCGATCCTCGAAGAACCAAGGGCATTCATGCAGGGATAACCGCTGCGTCCATCCCGGCCGACCTACTCCATGCGCGAGTGATCACGCCCTTCTTCGAACGAGGGCGACCCATCTTCCGGGACGATCTCCGGAGGGCTCTCTAGTTGCGATATCTGCGCTCGCATGTATTCGATGCCGGCCGCGTTCTCCGGCTCCTGCATGTCGCTGGAGGAACTCTCCATCAGCATGACGGTGCTCGGGTTGAGGAGGAAGGTGGCCTCGACGTAGTTGCCGTGGTCGTCGACCGCGGTCAGCGTCACCGTATCGCTGCGATTGGCATTGCCTAGAACGCTCGCATACTCCATGAGGGTCTGGGCCGCGTCGTCGCCCAGGAAATGGGCTTTTTCCCCGTACGTCAGATGCTTCATGGAAAGACGTTCCCGCCCCGGGATGATGCAGCCCAGGGGGTTGACAGCTGGCGTGGATCGTTCGACGGTGAGGTATGGGATATCTCCGCTATGACAGTAGCTCGCCTCCGATCGCGATCGAGGACGCCGAGTTGGCGAACCTGAAGGTCGTGATCGGGACGAAGCTTCGCAGGCAGGAGAGCTTCATGATGACGTGGCATCCGCCCGGGGGCGATCCGGGGCGGACCTGCAGTGCGTGGATACATCCCGCGATACCGTTGCAGTTCGCGTTCGACGGCGAGAGCATCCCGCAGGTGGAGCCCGCCCATGTCGCCGCGCTCATGGAGCGGGCGAACGCCACCGGCGACCTCGTCCTCACACACCTGATCGACTAGCTCATCGTGCCGCTGGGCGTAGATCGGCAGGCTGTGCTTAGACGGCAGGGAGCGGAGCCTTGTCTGCGGCGAGCCCGGTGTCGACCGGTTCATGCACGAGATAAAGACCGGTCGGCGCATTCGCCGTGTGCGCGAGTGCGTCAATCCAGTACCGGTTGATCGAGGGCTGCCGACTGCCCCCGTATTTGAAGACCAGCGCACTGCCGGGGTGGACCCAGACGGTCGTCCGCCCGCCACCGATGCTGACGTCCTCTCGCCAGGTGAAACCGAAGGGTTCGCCCCGGCGGAGTTTCGCGGTCATCACGAGTTGGATATGCGTCAGCGCGCGATCCTCCATCTCGACCTTCATGGTGCTTTCGTAGATGAACCGACCCATCCCGTCATTCCTCTGTTCGCCACGAAGTGCCCGTGCCAGAGGCCGCGACCATGATGATCGCAGTAGTGGTGATTCCAGCCTCCCAAGGAGACGCGCGCGCCGCGACCCCTTGCCAGTCCACTCCGCCGATGGTAGATCGAGATCGGCGAAAGCGGGGAGGCGCGAAAGCGGGAGCAGGCCTACCATCAGTCTGGGTGCCCAGAATCGCGCTCACAGAGAGGGACAGGTTAGCTAGCGCGACACCACGGGAGCCATCATGGTTCCAGACTGGGCTCAGCACGCATGTTCCGGCTCTCGACGGAGATGCGATTCGCGACTATTTCGCCAATCACCTGCCCGGGATCCTCGATCGGCTTGCCGTGTGGGTGGCGATCCCCGTCCATGTCGGCGGACCCGGGCGGCGGAACAATCTGTCCAGTCGTGGAACGCGGTTGGTGGCAACTCCTTACACCATGCATTAGAACCAAGCGTCTTACTCACGATCCGTCTCGCGGTCAGAATCCGGCGGGCCGTCCAGATCGACCGTCACACATGCGACCGCCACAGCAAGCAAACTGACGAAGAACACCACCACGCCCGAAACTACCGAGAATCCCCACGACCTTATGGTGAGCAAGGAGACGGCACTGAAGAAGCCCGCAGACAGCAGCGGCAGCCCAAACATGGGGAACACGAAGGCCTTTCGCGAGGCCTGACGCGTGGACGCTTTCATACTGTTGACTGCTTCCTCCGGCGGGGCGGACCCACTTTCCCGAGTGGGTCCGCCCGATCTGGTGGCGTGTCAGCTCTCGGTGAGATCCGCGCGAGCGTGCTGAGCCTGGTTCTTCACTTCGCCGGCAGCGGTCTGGGCTTCATCTGTGACCGTGGCCGCGGACTCCTGCGCCTGGTCCTTCACCGATGCGAGGGACTCCTGCGCGGGCTCTTTCAGGTGCTCGCCGACCTCCTTCGCCACGTCGGTGACCTCGTCGACCAGGGGCTGCGCCTGGTCCTTGACGGTCGCGGCGAGGTCCTTCTCCTTCGACGATGCCGGGATCAGCGACGCCAGCAAGAGACCTGCACCGAACGCGATCAGACCGACGGCCATGGGGTTGCCTTCGGCTTTGGCGACGGCACGGTCCTTCACGTCCCCCACGTGGACACCGGCGTCTGAGAGGGAAGAGCCTGCATCGTCCGCGGCACCCATCACACGCTCGCGGACGGAGCTGAACGCCCAGCGGACTTTGCTCATCTGCCGGTCCACCATCTTTGACGGGGACACCTTGTCGGCCAGGGCATCCACGTCGAGACCGAGGTCCTGACGGGTACGTTCGATGCCAGCGCGGATCTCATCGGGTGAATCACTCATCGGTTCTCCTCATTCCTTTTCAACGTTTCCGGAATCTCTTTCACGGTGTCCACCGTCTGCGGCGCACCCTCGACTTGCTTGAGCTGACCCCGCCCGACCAGGAACAGGATCAGTGCGATCGCCGCCCAGATGACGGCGACGACGACGCCGGCCCAACCGCCCCCCATCAGGGTGCCGAGAGCCCACCAGAGCGCGACGGACAAGAAGAACACCGCCATGAGTGCCCCGTAGCCGGCGGCGCCCATGAGGCCTGCGCCCTTGGCGGACTTCGTCGCGGACTCCTTCAGCTCGGCCTTCGCGAGCGTGACTTCCTGGCGCATGAGCGTCGAGATGTCCCGCGATACCTCGCCGAGTAGATCCCCGAGTGAGGTGGAGACGGCCTTCTGTTCAGACGGCGTTGGGTCGGTCATCGCCGTCCTCCCCGAGGATGTCCGGCCGGCTCGAGGCCGTGTGGTCGTAGAGCGGCGTGCCAGCTGCCTCAGCACCCGTCGCCATGTTGCCGACGGGGACAGGGACTGCCGGATCCGGGTGCACCTGACGCGGGGCCGGGGCCGGGGCCGGGGAGGCATCCTTCTCGTCCGACGCGTTCGTGGCGAGGGCACGAGTGAGCCTTCCGACGGCAACTCCGATGATGGCCGCACCCAGGATGAAGGTGCCGGGCTTGCGGCGGGCGTAGCGCTTGACCTCGGTGAGCACGGAGCCCGGGTCGCGGTCTCCAAGCCAGGTCGCCGCCGAGGACAGACGCGTGGAGACCTGCTGGACAAGGTCACTGGCGACACCGCTGCCGGTCGAGTTGGAAGCCATGGAGCCCAGCTCGTCCCCTATCGAGCGAAGGCCGCCCGCGACCCGCTGCTGCTGCGTGTGGGCCTGCTCCTTCAGCTCGCGCTGCGCCTGCGTGTATAGATCCTTCACCTGAGTCTTCGCTTCACCGACCACAGTGGTGGCTTCATCCTTCACCGTACCCAGGACATCCTTCGCCTGTGTCGCGGCGGTCTCCTTCAGGTCGGTCGCTTCCTGCTTGGCTGCGTCGACCTTGCCTGAAGAATCTGGGGATTGCACGTCGGAGCCGCTCGGGCTCGTCGACTCGAAATTGTCCGACATTGGTGCTCCTTTCGCGGACCGATCGATCTGATCGGTCCGCCTTGTATAGCCCCCGCTTCCGCCCCGAAGATGACCCTTGCACATAGAAGACTTACGGTGTAAACCGTCTCGAGGGCAACAAGAAGCGGCAGCGCAGCCGGCGCAGGCGCACGAGGCCGGTGTAGTCGCCGGTCCGTTGAACCTGGGCCGTACGAAAAAGGGGATCTACAGGCCGGTGAAGTCCACAACACCGCTGACTGGTCGCCCCGAGGTTCCCCAGACCTGTCGGGACCACCCTCATCCACAACTGCGGGGAACGCCCCCACGCGGTTAACGTCGACAGATCTGCGTCTGATGCTCACGCGAGACGAGGCGCAGAGTGGGAGATAGGAGTTAGCCGCGCCGAGTGAATCCGCGGCTCATGAGCGCACCCACACGTGGCTTAGGGTAGCGCCGGCCCAATAATCTTGCTCGAGGGAGGACCCGGTTGCACAGGCGATGGGCCTCAGTGGGCTCCGTCGATTTCGAAGTTCGAGACGTCTTCGCTAGCAAGGGGTGCGCTCGTCGGTCTTTCGATCGAGGCCGTGAGGTGGCGCAACCGTCCCACCAGCTCGGTATCAACGAGCTCCGCTCCGGGGGTCTCAACGGCTTCCGTCACGATCTGACTGGCTGGCCCGATCAGGAATTTCGCTGAGACAACTTCCCCGCTCTCATTGCGCACCGGGATCTCGATGATCTCTGCTCGATCGTCATCACCGAGCGCTCGACTGTAGTCGAGTAGCGCGTCGGCGATGTCGTCACCCGTCAGATACTCGTCTCCCGCGTAGATGATGATCCGCATACAGCGTTTCTACACTCGGCAGTGAGACAGGAGATTCCCCTTGTCAGGGGCCTGAGCGGGTGCTAAATGCTTCACACGCTCGGAAGACAAACGGCGAGCGGCGGCGTCAATGTACGACGCGAGCGAACATCCGTCAATATCCTCTTCGCCCGACCATCTCGTCACTACCTTCAGAGCTCCCAGCACGCCGGTCCCACTAGCGTGACACATCACAATCCAGGAGCGTCGCCATGAGCACCACCACAGAACCCGAAGCCGGGTACGCGAAATCCCCTATTCAGAGGACGGCACTGATCGTCGGTATCGTCTTCCTCCTCGTCGGAATCGCTGGATTCATTCCCGGCGTCACGCACTCGGCCGAGCATCTGCATGGCGTAGGCGCGGACTCTGAAGCCCAGCTGCTGGGCGTGTTCCAAGTGTCGGTTTTGCATAACCTAGTCCACCTCGTGTTCGGCGTTGCCGGCCTCGCCGCCGCCGCTCGCGTTCGCAGCTCCCGCCTGTATCTCATCGTCGGCGGTCTGGTGTATCTCATCGTCTGGATCTATGGCCTCATCGCCGTGACCAACGCCGAGATCAACTTCCTCCCGGTAAACGACGCCGACAACTGGCTGCACCTCGCTCTTGCTGCCGGGATGATCCTTCTCGGACTCTTCGTCGCGCGCCCCGCCCGCAACGCCCAGACTGCCGCAGGAACGCCGCGGGCGTGATCGGGTGAGCGAAGGCGCGCCGCGCGAGATGACAACAAGGCAGCAGGTGATGGAGGTCTCGCCGTGCTCTTGGAACAACTTGCCATTGTCGGCGCGGTGCTCGTTCTCGTCCAGTGGGGGAGTGCCTCCTGGCTCGGCGGCGTCCAGGCAATCACCTCCGCTATTGGCGTCGTTCGCCTCTTGAGACGGCCACGCCAGGGGGCGACGCCCAGCGAGTTCTCAAGATAGGCCGGAAGCTCATGGGTGGCCGCGGCGACGGTGAAAGTCGCGCTGGGCGCCACCATGCCGAACGGGCCATTACCCAGTCGCTTGTCCATCGAACGCGAGCGGGCCCACCAAAACGATCGTTTTCGACTGTCTCGCGCCCCATTGACGCCCTGGCGCTTTCGCGTAGTTCAGCGCGGCCAGTAGGGCCGAGCGCGAGCGGCGAGTGCCGGCACCATGCTCGCATCGATCTTCACGCGCGTCTCGTCGATGCCGAGTGTCGGCCATTGCATGACCAGTTCGATCGGCCCGGCTGGCGGCAGAGGCCATAGCCACAGGTGGTCCGCGGAGGAGTATGTGCTCCCTCCGCCGCCGCCTCCTTGCTCCCGATGGCTGAGAGTGTGCCCCTTGGGTTCGATCATCGGATCGCTGCCACGGAAGAACGGGGATGCGTCGGTCACGATCTTCTCACCGTCTGCGAGCACGACCCCGAATCGCAGCCGACCGGCTACGTCGACGAGGCCGCCGTAGGACATGTGCCCCATGAACGCGCCGCACAACTCATTCCACTCCGTCAGGGGGAGACCCTTTCGGCGGAGACGACGCTCCACCCGGAATTGGACCCCCTCACGGTGAACGTCGATCCCCACGAGTGCGATCGCGACGTGGTCAGTCACATGCCCGCTTTCGACTCCGCAAGGGCAGCGTGAACGCGGCTCCTCTCTGGCAGCTTCCAGCGCCAAGATCCGCGCATCGACCTGAGGGGCCGTTGATCGCCCTGGTCCGGTCACTAGAGGTGATCTCCAGCCCGCCCGGAAACGATCGTTTTCGGTGTGGTCGCCTCACTATGTGCCTTGTTTCATGCTCGGTGCAGCTCGCTTGTTATGTCCCGGATGCGCGCAGTGTTGTCCACAATGGCCATCGCTGGAACCCTCACTTGGCTGTAGCCCCCTCGGCTATGGCGGCGACGACGATCGACGGCCCCGTCAACCTCGGCACCGCTGCACCACTCTCGGTACTGGCCTCGTCAACGGGCACTAGCGCGGGGTCGTCTGTGATTAACGCGCGATGCAGTTCTCCCGCGGCGCTCGCGCAGGGGAGGGTGGCCTTCCGCTCCGCGATTGGCCCCAGCGCTCGCTCGGCGGAAGGCCAGAACGCGGCGCAGATCGTCCCCAGCTCAGTGGCACCGCTGCTCTGCGAGCAGAGTACGCCGTTAGACGCAGGGCGTCTAGATCGGCACTCGCTGCAACAACGTCGCAACCGCGAGACTGCTACTCTCAGCCGGTCGGGCTGTCTAAGACTTCGTCGATGAGCTGGGTGCCGCCGGCCGAGTTCGCAGAATGCATGAGTTCCTCGACCCACTTCACGTTGAGTTCAGGTGCTTCAGGTTCTTCGAACGTGAAGCGGAACGGTATCGAGGGGTAGCCAGATTGTGGAGCGTACGCCAGGCTCGTCCTCGGGTGGCGCCACGACAGCGTGAAGCTTTCGTTTCGTCGGAGCTTGGTCGCTACGACGACTTTGGGGTGGGCGAGGGCGCGGTCGTCGATGTGGATCGCGTCGGTGCCGGCACCGTAGAGGGTGGTTCCCATGGTCGTAACGATAACGTGGCGCGGCCTGCCGTCGTATCCCTTCACACGCCGACAGGCCGCAGGATTGCAGGGTTTCGCATGGCGTTCCCCAGAACGGCGCGCGTTCGCTACAGCTGGAAACGATAGCTGTCCCTGCTGACATGGCTAGGGGATTGACACTTCTCGAAGATGGTCAAGAAACGAACGATATTCCGTCTGCAACTAATTGCAACTACCGTTGTGCGGTGTTACTCGATATGTTGACAATAGATCGCAAGAAACGGCGGTCTACGGGCCGGTGAAGTCCCCAGCAACACCGGCAGGTGGTCCCGAGGGTTCCCCAGACCTGCCGGGACCACCCCTATGTGCGGCCCGCCCGTGCGTTGATGTCGTTCGGCGTACAGGAGCGTGACGGGTGAAGCTAGGAGAGATGCGGCCTATCGGCCCTCGTGAGTTGGCCGAGCATGGCATTCACTATCTTGCGGGTAGCGCCGCGCTGTCAGTTCGGGAGCGGACGCCCGGCAACATAATCCTGCTGGCAATGCGCGGCACTTCGACCGAGTTCAGGATCGACACCACCACGGCCAGGCCTGACCACGCGGTCTTCGCCTTCGTGGAGGCCGAGGCACTGTGGTCGCGGAACCAGGACGAACCGTGGCTGCAGATCGAGAGCGGCCTGGTGATCGCTGCGCCGGGAATGGTCCGCACCGTGCGCTGCCAGGGCTCCTGGCGAGCTGCCATCGCGTTCGTGCCGCGCGAAGCGATGGCGATGTTCGTGCCCGCCCTGCCGGCCGACGCGCAGATCTTCCCCGACCGGCGCCTTCTCGACCGAGCCATGCAGAACTTCATCCAAGGACTGCTGAGCGCGGACGAACGCGCAACCGCCATCGAACGGTACGCCGTCGAGCAGCTCATCGTGGAGATGAGTGGCGCGATCCTCCTCGACCGCGCGGGGGCGACACTGGGCCACGGCTCCCCACGTGCCGTACTCCGAGACAAGGCAATGGCAGTGATCGCGCAGCAATGCGGAGACCCCAGCCTGACACCCAATCAAGTCGCACGAGAGGTGCAGTCGTCCCTGCGCCAACTGCAACTCGTCTTTGCCGAAGCGGAGAACAGCGTTGCCGACGAGATTCGCCGCCAGCGTGCCCGCCTCGCGCGGACCCTTCTGGTCGACAGCCGCTACGACGTTCTCAGCGTCGAGCAGATCGCGAAGCGCGCGGGGTTCCGGTCACCGATGAGCCTTCGCCGAGCTATCGCCGAGGCGTACAACACAACGCCCCGCGCACTTCGCAGCCAGCGACGCACCTAGCCACCCTTCGTATCGCACGCCAAACGTCCCGCCGAGAGGATCGTCGCCCCGAGCGAATGAACGTGAGGTTGGCTTCGCGGCGTCCGCGGGAACAGGATGAGTGCATGATCGAGACGCCTGCTCCTATCTCCGCCTTCATCGATGCCACAAACGCTGGCGACTCAGATGCCTTCGTCGCAGCGTTCACCGAAGACGGATCGCTCAACGACTGGGGGCGCGTCGCCTCAGGGCATGAAGGAATACGCCACTGGGACCAGACCGACAACATCGGCAAGCAGTCGCAGTTCGAGCTCATCAACATCGCGGCAGAGTCCGAGCCTGACACCTACCTTGTGCACCTGCAGGTCAGCGGCAACGGATTCAACGGTGTCAGCCCTTTCCGCTTCACGCTGCGCGACGACCGTATCGAGCGGGTCGTGATCGTCCCCGACTGAACCACACCAGGAAGCAGTCCCTCCTCGGGACGCGACGCAATCCACCTCAGGCCCGACCGGGCGGGCAACGGGCATTGGCGGCTCGCCTCGCGCTCGTACGCTCGCCCCATGAGCGAGACGCGAACCATGGCGCGAACCGAGGTGGTGATCGATGGCGAACCTGTCCTCCTGGCCCAAGATCAAGACGTCGCCGACCTAAACGCGTCATCCGCATCGCCCACGCCCGCGGACCGCTCGATCCTCGGCGGCGAGACTTGCAAACCGCCCGGCGTCTGCGAGCTTCCGAAAACGATCGTTTCCGGCAAGACTCGCGGACACTGTTACCTGGACATCGACGCGCGCCAGGTGCATATCGTCAGTCTCACCGAACCCATGACTGTCGCAGGCTGGGGGTGTATCCGAAGCGGCACGACGAAAGTCGCGTAATGCGGAGAAGATCAGAGCGTCTCTCCTTGTGGGCGGCTTCCGCCCAGTTCCTTTCTCCGGAACTGTGTTGTTCCAGACCACTCCCGCGAGGTGATGAGAGGTTCCCGACCCTCTCTTCACCTCACACCATTGGCCGCTACTGCATCCACCGAAATGAACCGACATGACGCCTACCGCCCTCGCGAGCAACTACTCCAACCATGTGGACCCGCTCCTCGTTCGTAGGCCAGCCGAGGACACGCCGCGCCGATGGTCCGCTTCGCCCGCGATGGAGAACAGGCCGACTCGTCCTGGAGCACCAGTCGCGGGCTTTGGGAACGCATGAGGTCGGCTGCTGCCGCTGAGCCGCGGGGTGCCGACACAGCCCCTGCCGCTCGCATCATCGGTTTGGATCTCGCGCGCCTCCTGGCCGTTCTGGGCATGGTCGCTGCCCATATCTTCCTGGGGAACGCTCCCGAGGTCGCGCTGCTCGCCATCACGGGTTTTCCGGCTGCTCTCTTCGCCGTACTCGGGGGAGTGAGTGCAGTCGTCTCCACCCGTTCACAGGTGCACGAAGGCCGTGTCTTCGCTGCATGCGCTTCAGTGGTCCTCCGCGGGGGGATCCTCCTCCTGATCGGGACGCTCCTGGGGTTGCTTCCCAACTTCATCGTGATGGTGCTCGCCTACTACGGCGCTGCACTGGCGATCACCGGATTGCTGCTCTGGTTGCCGACATGGCTACTTGCGCTCGGCGCCACAACCCTCGTCTTCATCTCCCCGTACGCCATCTTGGCGGTCCGTCAGGCGACCACGTCCGAGCCGATCGCCGTCCCGGTGCTCGACAGTCCTCTGTCGTTCATACAGACGATCGGTTTCACCGGCTTCTACCCAGCAGTCACATGGCTGACATACATGCTCATCGGAGTGTGCGTCGGACGCTGGCTCCTCAACGCGCCCCTCACCGCAAACCGCACTCTTCGGGGCGCGGCAGTGGGCGCGCTGATAGCAGTGGCGGGGAGCGCCAGCGACCTCGCAAGCCGGGGCCTCATGATCGATCAGTTGCGCCGAGAAGGATCGTCGTTTGACGAGGCACAGCACCTGTTGACAGCGGAAGGCCACGGAACGCCCCTAAGCGGCGGGTGGGTGGCACTACTGAACGCAGCACCACACACCGGCTCGAGTGCAGATATCCTGCGGACCGCAGGTGTGGGCATCCTTATCCTCACGCTCCTGGTCGCGGCAACGGCCTCAAACAAGCAGCCGCTGCGACAGCCGCTCGACGCCCTGGCGCGCGCAGGCGCCGCATCCTTGACCATCTACGTCCTCCAGTACGGCAGCGTCCCCATCATGCTCATCGTGACGTCCCTCCTTCTCCAGGACACCGAAGCGGCCCCGGCCATTCAGGTACTCACGCTGTTCGCGCATGCTGTCCTGATCGCCGCGCTGAGCTGGCTATTGTCGCGCCTGAACCGACGCGGTCCGTTGGAGGCTCTCGTATCCGACCTGGTGAAAGCCTTCACGAGCAGAGCCTGACAGGGCGGAACAACGGGTTACACGTACTCACTGACAGGTCTCGTGGAACCCAGGCCGACACCTCGTCGACATCGAAGGTATCCAAGGACGCTGGGGCAGGAAGGTCGCCGCGCTCAACGAAGTGACCGAAGTTCTGAAACGAACCGACTGGTTCAAGAGCCTCACCGAGCCGATCTGGGTACAGCTTCGGGGCGGAGCATCAGGCACGGGACGCTGAGGAGATTCCTTTAGTCTCTGACCACATCGTCGACCGGAGGGTGAACAAATTGCGCACCAACGACGCCACCTACCCGTCGCTGATCGCACCTGTGGTTTAGCCGGAGGGAGGCTGCCGTCCCGTCACGTGAGGGTTCAGGAAGAGAGCCGAACTGATGGGCCTTCCGCTCCGCAATGTCAAACAAGGCTCGGCGGAAGGCCCGAGAGCGGGGTACGAGAGGTCCCCAGTCCGCACCGACGCCACCCTCGGCGAAGACTACGTTGAGATGCCTACCCTCGGCAATACCGCGCTGGGAGTTTGAGTTCCCAAACGATGCAACGCGTCGCAACTTTGCCAGGTATAGAGTGACCATTAATCGCTTCGAGCGTTCGCGATTATGGGCCGGCGGAGTCCCCAGCGAAGCCGGCTGGTGGTCCCAACGAGCTCCCCAGACCCGGCGGTACCACCCCGCGCTTTCCCGTCCACGACGGAGGCCAGGTCGAGACGGCATCGGCCGCGTTCCGTACGCAGCCAGGTGCACCGCGAAGGGAGCCGGTCTCCACGGCATTCCCAACGGCTGAGGTGCTACGTGCTATTCATCGCGAATGCGCTAGGTCCAGCCAGAAACGATCGTTCTGGCTGCCGCGCACCCTGCAGCGTGTCGAGACCGGCGTTGGCCGCGTCAGCTGCGAGTGTTCAGTTCGAAGATTAGTTGCTTCTCTTCGGTTGACAGGCTGGAGACGGAGAGCACCTGTTGCAGCACCTCCGACTTTTCGGCGATATAGGTCGCGATATCCATGTCCGAGTCTTCTGACAGTCCCAGCTTGACTGCACCATATCGCTCGCGGAGATCGGATCGCCGCCGAAGGACATCACGCACAGCCAGGTGGTTCCTCAGATGGAGCGTGCCCTCTACGCAGACGTACACGTTGCGCGCGGGTTGCTCATCGGGTGCAGCCACTGCCTCTCTGTCTGTCACGCCCAGATCGCCTCGGTGCGAATATCCCGCGATTGTGAGCGCGATGAGAGCGTCTGCCATGTGCTCTCGGTTCACGATGATGTCAATATCCAGAACGGGTTTGGCAGCGAGGCCGGGCACAGCTGTGGAGCCGACATGTTCGATCGAAACGATTGGAACGGCTTCGAGCGCGCGGTGCAAATCTTGTGCCACGCTGGAGAAACGCGTGGGCCATTCCTCGGAATACGGAACGACTTTTACAGACACCTCAACATGTTCCCATACGTCAACGGAGCTGAGGAGCTATCGCACGGAGCACTGCCCCACCCAGAACCGCCGGCTTACTGGTGATTGTGGCGAGCGTTTGCGGCGGCCACTCCCAGGCGTAGACCTGGGGTCGAACTCGAGATCCCCTCGGATCACCGCGACTTGATCTTGCAGAACGCCTGCGCGGCCTTGTACGCCGGATCATCCTCGACGATGGGGGCGGTGTTAATAACCTTCGCCGGCTCATCCAGACCGCTGTCGACTTGGGCATCCAGTAGGCCCAGCACAGTCCTGAGCCATCTGCCGGACGGCCGTGCTTGGAGAGGAACTGTATGCCGAGCGGCAGCGTGCCGTCGTCGAGCTGGACGTGCTCTCGAATCTCGCTGGCGATCGCCGTGGTGAGGACACGGTCGTCACCGGTAAGGTCGGCGAGGGTGAGCGGCTTGTCGGAATCGCCGTTCTTCGTCGGCCAGGGACCCGTGAAGAGGTCGTGGATCGCGGCGATGGTCTCCGTGGCCGAGGCGTCGATCCACCAGCCCTCGGGGTACTCGAGCGTGTAGAGCGCGCGACCGTCACGGAACGTACGGGGGAGCCACATGGCCTTCATATTGCCGGCCTCGTCCCACTCGGCGACAATCTCGTCCCAGTAGGCGTCGAGGCTCATACCCATCGCGTCCGCGGCCGGCTGCAGCGCGCGTCGCTCAGTGTCGATGTCGGTGCGGTACGAGGCGAGGAGCTCCATGAACGCCGTCACGCGGTCCGCGCTGCTGTAGATGGTCCGACCGAGGGTGTCGTAGCGGCCCCAGTTGCTGGGGTCGTCGGTGGTTTCGCGGGGCTTGGGCGCCAGAGCGCCGTACGACTCGCGGGGCGATCCGGAACGAGGACACCGGACCCGCAACGAGTGCGAGTCCGGTGTTCTGGCAGATGCGCCGGGTGCCCGGCTCAGCCACTGAAGCTGTCATCGATCAGGGCCTGGGCGGCGTTCCCCACGTCCTTGAGGCGGTCCTCGCGGATCGCCATGATCGGGGTGTCGTAGCCGAGCCAAGGGTTCGCGCCGATGAACCAGACGCGAGCGACGTGCTCGCCCTCGACTTCGGCGACCTTTTGCCACTGCTCGTACGCGAACACCAGGCGCTTGACCACCTCGGGGCCCGGCTGCGGCCCGGACTCCTTGGCCCACTTGTAGGAGGCCTTCGTATCCTTCGAGCCCGCGAGCGTGGAGACGAGCGTGCCGCCGAGCGCTGCGTTCAGGCGACGGGTGATCTCGCGCACATCGAGCTTGACCGCCTTCTTGTGCGCACCGTGCTTCGTGGCCGTTGCGATCGTGTCACCGGTCATCAGCGGGCCTCCTGTTCCTTGACTCGTAGTCACACTCTACTCCGGCGACACTGGGAATGCCATAAACATGCCACTATAAAACCCCTAGTCCGACACCGCGACTTCGATGCCACCGCGACGGGTTCAGGCGACAGGTTCGAGCAGTATGGGGTCGGTCGGGTCGACCGTGCGAGTCGCCGACCTTGCGGTCGACGATGTGCTCGCGGATCGTAGAGGCGATGTCGCTTGAGGTGTGCTCGAGCGCTGCCAGGTCTCAGCCTTGCGGTCACCGGTGAGCTTCTCAGGGGCCAACCACGCAACCCAGGTATCGGGCGCGCGGAACGCGGGCACCCAGTCGTGCACCTCTCCGCTGGCATCACGCGCCTCGCGGGTGATGACGACGACCAGCGCGAAAAGCGCTACGAGCAGCAGCGATTTCGGCATGACCCGGCGGAATCCGAAGGCAGTGAGCGGTCGACGGATGAGGACAGCGGGGTATGCATCACGCACAGGAAGCGTGTCTGGGTGTGTTCGATTTGATCTTCGGATCAGGTTGCGCAAGCGTTGGGGGGTGGAGACGGGGGGCGCGATCGACGTACCGAACGGGTTGATTCTCGCCCCCTTGGCAGTGGGCGGCCTGGTCCTAGTGTGGCGGCGACTCACACTCGGGCAAAGGCGGACCCCGATCCGAACACTCAGTGGACTTGCCGGAGTGATCTACGGGCTCGCCCTGGTGTATTACACCTTCCTGCCCCTCCAGCTCGGTCCGGATCCGTACACCAACCCGTGGTGGATCTGGCTGCAGGGCGTGCCGCTCCAGGACCTCTTCGATGATCCCCTCGGCCTGATCCTCAACGTGGCACTGTTCGTGCCGCTGGGCTTTCTCGCGCCGCTTCTCATCCGCGTCTGGAAGTGGTGGGAAGTCGCGCTCACCGGGCTCTCAGTGAGTGCAGCCATCGAGATCCTGCAGTTCCTCGGAGACATCACGATCAGCCCGGGCCGAGTCGCCGACATCGATGACCTGATCGCCAACCTCGCTGGGACGATACTTGGTCTGCTGCTACTGCGCCTCGTTCTGATCGTTCCCCTGTTCCGCCGGCTCACGGAGGCCGCCGCCTGGCCCCCGCCTGCGGCCGGCGCGGATCAACCGATTAGGAGCCTCCGCAAACGATCATCTGAAGGTCACTGCAGCGGCGGTGTCGGGTAGTCCGTGGCGTCCGCCAGGTCGGTTCATTGCGCGTTGACGGCGGAAGGTGGATCTGCAGCTGGCCATCCTTTCGCCGCTGAAGCGAGGTCAACCCAGTACAACGAAGAATCCGAGCACGGCGCTCGCTGCTGACAGCGCCGCGAACACGACGTTGGGGATGATGGACTCGCCGTGACGGATGTGCAAGATGGCTGCTCCCCCCATGGTGAGGAAGAGGCCCACGGCCGCCAGCGGAGTCAGGATCGGTGCGATCCCCAGCAACAGGGGGAAGATCAGCCCGATGACGGCCAACAATTCGACAACACCCACGGCCTTCATTGTTCCCTCGCTCAGGTGCGCGACACCCTTCTGGCCGAGAGCGACGACCTTCTCGCGGCGGAAAATCACCTTCGGGACGCTCGCCCAAGCGAAGTTGAGAACGAGCAGGATATTGGCGATCCAGAGTGCGATGAGCATAGTTCCTCCGATGGTTACTCTTAGTGCGTGACCTCATCATGAGTCACCGCGGAGAACCCTACAAAAGGCACACCCGTGTGCCTGGCTGAAAAGGTGCATCATGCGCAACTCAGAAGCTGACGCCGTCATCGGTGATCAGAAACGGGAAGCCTCCTGCTACGAAGCGCACCAGAAAGACGCTCCCGCTATCCGGGATGTCCTAGCTCGGATCGGTGACAAGTGGTCGCTTCTGATCATCGTGACGCTGAAAGAGGGCAAGCTGCGCTTTTCGGAGCTGCACGAACGCATCCCCGGGGTTTCACAACGGATGTTGACTCGCACCCTTCGCCATCTCGAGCGCGATGGCCTCGTCGACCGTCGCGTTCATGCGCAGGTCCCACCACGAGTCGATTACACCCTCACGGAACGAGGCCGAACCCTCATTGACCCCGCGCTCGCTCTCGCCACGTGGTCGATCGCCCACTTCGAGGGCATCCAAGCCGCCCGAACTGCTTACGACTCACCAACCGTCGGAGGGGACTGAGGAGAGGAGAGTCCAGCCGTGGGTGGCAATAGCGGCGGGGTCGCATAGGCGCGTCGTCGACGGCAGCGGGGGATGCCCCTTAGCCGTGGTGTGTCGAGGGCGAGCCGGCAGTAGCTGGCCGCTCTGAGAGCCAGCGAGGGACTTAAGCCTCTATCTCGAGATTTGTCGGGGCAGATAGGTTGACGGGTAGATCGCATGAAGCCGCGATTCATGGGCCGGTGAAGTCCCCAGCAACACTGGCTGGTGGTCCCGAGGGTTCCCAGACCTGCCGGGACCACCCCCTTCTTCCTCACGAAAGTCGTCCTCAATGCCGGAAGACACGGCCGCCACGACCCACGCCGCCATACTGCGCAGTACTGCAGCGGGCTATCGGAGCAAGGCCGCCGCCGGTGCCGTTGTCGCCGACATCGGAATGTTCCTCACCGCCGCCTCTCTCCTCGAGGGACGCGCGAAGCGAATCGCTGCCGGCGAGAACGACTTCTCCACGGTTTCACTCGCAGGAGTGGAGAACGAGCTGGGTTGACTCGGGAATTCGTGCTCAACGTTGCATGCGAGCCCTGCGGGCCGTGGTGCGTCTTGAGAGAACGGCTCCGCCGATGATCGCCGCGATCAGCGAGCCGCACCCCGATCCCGAGCCGTAGGCGAGCACTCGAGACGGACTTATCCAAGGACCGTGAACACTGTCCTCTCCCGTCGAAGTCGCGAGGGCGCCTGGAGCGTCACTACTGAGCCACGGCCCCTCGGATATTCCCGATGGAGCGTTTAGTCGCACAGGTCGTCGCCCTGCCGCTAACGATCGTTTTCGGTAACGCCCGTCCCGTGTCGCCGGTCAGTAGAGAAGGCGGTGAAACGCCGTGATGTCGGTTGCGAGGAGTTCGGGTTCCTCGTGTGGGGCGAAGTGGCCACCGCGGGGCATGACGGTGTACTGGACGATGTTGTAGGTGCGCTCCGCCCAGCTGCGGGGCGGGTGCGTTAGATCGAGCGGGAAGACGGCGAGGGCAGTCGGCACTGTCACTCGTGTCACCCGGGTCATGCGCCCGGAGGCGTACTCGTAGTACGGGCGGAGGGACGTGGAGATCGAGCCACTGAACCAGTACAGCGATGCGAGCGTCAGAAGGTAGTCGTCGCTGAAACGGCGGGAGAGGTCGCCGCCGCTGTCACTCCAGGCCCGATGTTTCTCGATGATCCAGGACAGCAATCCGACGGGGGAGTCGGAGAGTGCGGGGGCGAGCGTGAGCGGGCGTGTCTGTTGCTGGTGCTGATATCCACCCTCCGCTGCCGTCCAGGTCTGCACTTCGTCGAGGTACGCGCGCTCTTCGACGGTCACCGTCGCTTCATCGAAATGCGGTGGAGCCGCGACGGCGAGAAGATGAATGCCCACGACGGACTCCGGATGGCTCTCGGCGAGGCGGGAGGTGATGCCCGCTCCGAGATCGCCACCGTGGGCGGTGTACTGCTCGAAGCCAAGTTCCTCCGTCATCAACCTGTGCCAGAGCTCGTGCGTCTGATCGTCGAAGGTGGGCCGCTGCGGGGAGAACGGGAAGCCTGGCAGCGCGGGCACGATCACCGTCACGGCGTCCGCTGCATCACCTGCATAGGCCGAGGGGGAGGCAAGGCGCCTTGCGAGGTCGACGAGCTCGAGGGCGGAGCTGGGCCAGCCGTTGGTCAGTATGAGCGGACGGCGGCCCGGCTGTTCCGCGTCGAAGCGAAGATAGGAGAGGTCCACCCCGTCCAGCGAGACGCTCGCCCAGGGGAGAGCATGGATCTCTCGCTGACGGGCGTTCCAGTCGAACTCGTTCACCCATCGCTCGGCCAAGCGGCGCAAAGTGGCCTGATCCGTACCCGCCTCCCACCCCGCCACCGGCCACGCTGGCACCCATCGAGTGCGCTTTATCCGGTCCCGCAGATCATCCATATCCTCAGACGACGGCACGATGTCGAAAGCGTGCGTCATGAATCCTCCTCGCCAGAGTCGCGGCCGCCTGTCCACTCCCATCCTGCCCCCAGCCACAGAGGACATCGAGTATTACGTCACAATCCGCTGTTTGTAGCACCAACGGGCGCACCGGAAACGATCGTTTACGGCGTTGAGGATCGCCTATCGAGGCGCCCGCGATGGCCGCCGGGTAGGCAAGAATCGGACCATGCAACTTGAACCGGTGGGCCTGTCCAACGCGACCACGACCTTCGACATGATGCTTGTCGATCCGGCGTCCTCAGTCGGGCGCGCAGTCATTAGACGCTTCTTCAAGGAGATCGTCGGACGCTACTGGGGCCGGGAAGCGACCGATGTTGAGGTCGAGCAGGCGATGCTCGATGAGCCCAGCGATGATCTCAGAGGAGATACCGGCTTTCTTGTCATCGTCCGAGATGGAGAGCGGGTCGTCGGGTGCGGGGGCGCGAAGGTCGTCGAGCCGGGGATTGCTGAATTGACACGGGTGTTTGTCGATGATTCTGTTCGTGGACTCGGCACCGGGAAGGCGTTGGTGAGGGAGATCGAAGCCCTGAGCGCGCGGCGCGGCGTGCATACCCTCCGGTTGACAGTTCGGGAAGATCTCGCCGAGGCGCACCGGCTGTACCGCCAGCTCGGCTACAAGCCCGTTCCTCCGTTCTCGACGTCGCCTTACGCCGACAATCAACTCGCGAAGGTGCTACTCGAATCCCGGTAGAGGACTATCGAGGTCGCGGCATCGCTCTCGCTATCGGGATCCGCCTGAAACGATCGTTTCCGGCGACGGCGAGACTGAGTGGCCACAAACGGCGGCCGATTCAAAACTAGGTTTCAAGGCTGATTTTCGGCATGCCAGCGGAGCGTCTCGCAGGAAAGACGGAATCAAGAACGCGCGCGTCACCGTGGATTCGTAGCGAGCGGCGCGCCTGTTCGACCGTCAGTGCGCCGGCTGCAAGGGCGACGATAATCTCAGGGTCCGCTTCGACGACGGTCCCTGCCGCGAGGTCAGGGCGATGGAGAGCGTGGGGGCCACGCTCGTCAATGAGCAGGGTGATCGAGTACCCCTCGATCAATAGATCGACCTCGACCGCGGGCGTCGCAGAGACGCCTCTCAGAAGGGCGGGCAGAGCGAGAACCAGCCAGCGTGGATGGAACGCATCGCCACCGCGTCCTGAGACGACCAGTGGCGTTCCCCACCGTCCGAGGGCTTCCATCGGTTCGCGAAGCTCGGCACCCCACAGGGTCAGGGCATAGAGCACGCCAGCATCCCCGAGCCGTCGTTCGACAATGCCGTTTTCTTCTAGCGTCCGCAGTCTCTCGGCCAAGAGGTTCGAGGCGATGCCGGCGAGCGATGCTTTCAGTTCGTTGTAGCGCAATGGACCGGGAAGCAGCTCCCGGACGATGAGGAGATTCCACCGCTCTCCTACAAGGTCAAGCGCGCGCGCCAGACCGCAGAACTGCCCGTAGGAGCGGGCTCCATGTCGCTTTACTTTATCCATCACGATAGATACTATCAACTTGTTGTCTGGTCAGCCACTACTGGCGTGATCGGAACGACGCTCGCGCACACAGGGGAGTGAATCGCATGATGGGTATCAACTGGCTTAGTGTCGTCCTCGCCATTGTCGTAGGGATGATCGTCGCGTTTGTCTGGTACCAGAAAGGGCCTATCGCTAGCGCCTGGGAGAAGCTGACCGGGGTGACCCCGGAGCGGATCAAGCCGGTGCGGGTGAGAAGCATGGTGCAGCTCTTCATCACCGTCATCATCATGGCGCTCGGGCTGGCGGTCGTGATCCAGCTCGCGGCCGAGGCGACCGGTGATGATTCGGTGTGGGCGGCGCTGCTCGTGGGGCTCGTGATGTGGGTCGCGTTCTCGGCGTCGACACTGGTCCAGCACAACGCATTCGAGTTGAAGCCCGCCAAGCTCACGATCATCAACACCGGATACCAGCTCGTGCTCTTCCTCGCGATGTCACTGGTACTCGGACTGTTGTAGAGGCTGCCGAAAACGATCGCTTTCGGTGGCCGGAGTCGAGACGCCCCCCCGCGCGGCTGGCGCTTTCGTTGTGCCTAATGCGCTGGTCGCGTCGGCCGAGGAGACGTATCTTTGACAAATGGGCAAAAGGCGAGCGGCGGCGGTCGGAGCACTCCTATTGGCGGGATTCGTTCTCGCCGGGTGCAGCGGCGAGCCGACGAGTTCCGACAATGTCTCGTCTTCGTCGCCTTCACCTTCGAGCGCTCAACCGACGGCCACCCCGACTCCCGATGACACCGTCGCGGCAGACGCTGATGCGGCGCTACTGCCCATTCCTGTAAAGGAAATCTCTACGTGGGCGGAGACGGCCGTACCGGACGCCAGCTCCCTCAAACTTTCCGGGTGGTTGAGCGACAACTCCTCCGCGCACCAGAAGTCGACGATGCAGTCTTTCGATCCCGGCACCTATCAGGCTCAGATCGCCTGTTGGGGTGAGGGAGAGATCACCGTGAGCGCCGGCGAGTTCGACGGGGATGGGATGTCAGATCCCGTGGTGTGCGCTAACCAGTCGATCGTCTTCAACGTCCCGATCACCCGCATCGGTATGCAGGTGCTACTGGACCTCGAGGGCGCTCCGAGCATCTACGCAATCTCCTTGAGGCAGGTGGACTGACGACAGGACGGCGTGGCCCTCTGCGCGGCGAGAGCGACCTCCACCAGAAACGATCGTTTCCGGCAGGCGGACTGACCGATCGGGCAGGCTGATCACATGGACGAACTCCCACAGCCGCTGGCCGATCTCTTTGATGCAGAGCGGCAACAGGATTGGCGACGCGTTCGGACGCTTCTCCACCGAGACGTGGTGTGGACTGTGTACGACGGTGAAGAGTCACGCACCTATGGCGCCGAGGCGTATGTCTCCCGTCTGCGTGCGGCGTACGAGCACGGATCTGCGACGCGCTTCACCGTCCGGCATGTCCGGCGCGGAGCAGCCGGCCTCGTGGCCACCGAACTGATCGACGAGAACGGGTCGATCTCGCTAGACATTTTCGAACTTGACCAGAATGGGCAACTCCGGCGCGAGTGGGAACACCTTCTCGGCAAGACGACCAGCTGACCAAGACTCGCAGGAGAACGGCTTGTAGTGCGTCTGATGGCGTGAGGCGCCTCCACCGGAAACGGTCGTTTTCAGTGCGGTGCCGCGTCAAGGAAACTCATGTCGGAGCGGAACGCCGACCGCGAGCATCTCATCAATGCTGGCCCCGCTGAGACTGACCGTGAACACCCCTCGTGCGCCTCAGCGGCAATAGTGGTCGGGCGGTGGTCGACGTTCAACTCGATGTCTCATCGATCGATCCCCCGCGGACACCGCATGGTCCTAGTGGCAATGTCGTCGTTGCTCACCGTCACCGATTTAGAGTCGCTGAGTGCGGGCTCAGCAGATCGACCCCAGAAGTCAGACATCCCAAATCGACGATCCGAGCTATCGGGTGCATTTCTGGGCAGACGATGGCAGCACAAACGAAGAGTGGGAGCTGTCTGAGGCGGACCTCGATGAGGTACTGGCCTGGATACCCACGCACGCACGCGGTCGCTCTCACAGCCTTTGGGCGGTGACAAGATCCGCGGGCAGCGTCTGCTTGATCCGACTCCGGGGCATCGATCCAGATGCTCAACGCATCTCCTGGCCACGCTGGGCGGACCCAGCTCGCTAACCCTCGCAGAGAGGCATAGTGCCGCGCTGGGACTCGCGAAGCGATTCACTTACTCGCAGCCACGACCGGTCCGGGCGGAGCTGCGGTGCCCGAAGATCGTCTCATTCCCCATCTTGCTTGTCGCTGCGGAGTCGGCCGCTGATTCCGAGGACGCTGAACACCCGCAGTATCGTGAGAAATGTGGGATTGGCAGCCTGGCCAGAGGGTGAGCGACCTCGCTCTAGGCAACCGTAGGAACCCAGCGCTATATCGGCTCTCATGGCAACCTCTTCTTGGGAGAGACCTCTTTCCAGCCTTGCCCGTCGAGTCTTCTACGGGCTCAACGACCCTCAGAACTCAGCCAACAGTTGGTCGAAGACGATCGATTTCGAGTGGACGATGTACACCGGATTTCCGTCGGCTCAGAACAAGATACGCACTATCCCCTCTGCGGGCTCTCCGACAATGAGTGGCACTGTAACGAGCCGGAAGCAGAACGGTTGGTGGGCGCCCCCCACAGAGCTCTCCTCCAGTATCTGGACAAACGTCGGCAACACCACGACGACCGGATGGGTTGTCGGGGGCATGAACACCACAGGGTCCCATTCCGGCTGGATCGCGGATGTCCACGTGAAGGACACTCCGCGAGGCTACGACGGGTACCTATCGCCGGATGGCGGGTTCGCGTCCTACCGATTCTGGTGCAGTGAAGACGAGGAACGTTGCTACTTCCCCAACGGGGAGGAAGCCGGCGTCTGACGCCGCGCTATCCCAGGGGCTCGATGCTCTCGTACGCCAGCAGGTGGACGGGAGTATCGAGCCTCACTGCGTGGCGACGGCGTGAGTCGATGCTCAATCGTCCGTGTAAACCCGGTGCCTTTGTGTGGACCAGGCCTAGATGAACAAGGTCATCTTCCGACGTCGCAGTGCCATCGAAACGATAGTCATCGATGCTCCGACCCCACACGCCGAGCGATAGCGGAAAGGCCAGCCGTGCCGGTAGCGGCTCCGGTGTCAACGCTGCCACCGACTCCTCTACGCGCTGGCTATGTTCAACTCGCCGGCGCTCCGCCCAGTCGAAGCTGTCAACTGCCCCGGTTTTCGTGTTCACCAGCTTGTAGGACAGCGTCTGCGGGCTCGCTTCCAGATCATACAAGCGGGATTCTGTACCCTCATCGCCCAGTCGATGAATCACGCGGGCTCGAAATGAGCCGACGGATCGCCAAGACATTAGTAGTGCCAGTCCCGCGAAAAAGGTGTCTCGATCCGTGAGGTCCACCCTGTGATCTTATGCGCCCAGGCAACAGCCGCACTATCCCATACAGACGCGGCGATCAGGGCTGGGGAGATGATCAACCGAGGCGGATGGGCCAGGTCTATGACGCAATGGCCTCGTGATGCGGCGGTGTCCGTGATGCGGCGGTGTGTGAGGGGATCGGTCCATGAGACTCCCATGGGGATTCGGCGAGTTGTGCGTTGTGTAGCGTCGAGCGTCTCGCGCAGGGTGTTCATGCTCAGTCTCATCACGGGCAGCGGTGATGAGTCGCTAACGGTCGCGATCCGCTACAACACGAGTCATCCTTGATGAGGCGATCACACCGGAAACGATCGTTTACGGCGGGCTTGAGGCCGGAGCCTTCAGACGGTTTCCTTAAAGGCGTGCCAGAACCCTGTTGCGGCGGAGGCTTTCGGTGATGTGCTTTGCTCTGCCGTAGCGAGGATGACCACCCTCTGCGTCGATATCGTGGGAGGTGTGTCCGGTCACGTTTCCTCGAGGCGCTTGTCAACGCGTGTGCTGCTGGTGTGCGCCGCGCTGAGCGTCGCGCATGTCCTCATCCACCTTGCGACCGTTCCTCTCCTCACGGCGCTCGCGCCGCTCGCCCCGCCTGTTTACGCACTGGTGGCGGGGTTGCACAGCGTGATGCCGTTTCTGGCTCGTCGAGTCACGGGAGTGTCTGGGTCCGCGATCGTAACCAGCGGAATTGCGGCGCTGCTGGTCGCGCCAACGAGTTCGTCAGGGTTTATTGCGGCGATCCCCGTCGTGTTGGCCGGATGCGTGATCGATCTGGTGTTGTGGCGCTCTCAACGAAGTCAGATCTCCGAGTGGTGCTACGTCGTCGCTGCCGGTACTGCTGGGGTTGTGCTTTTCGCGGTGTCTCTTGCTGTGTTCTCGCCCGCGCATCTCACGCCGGTCATGATCGTCGGCACTCTCATCGGACGCCTGTTGGGGGAGGGAGGCGCTGTTGTAGTCTCTCGTCTCCTGGCCCGAGGCCTCGCTCGAGCGGGAGTAGGGCGACCAGCAGCGGACTAGATCGCGCTCCGGTAGTTTCTGCTTTTACGGAACTCGAGAGCCCCCGGTTCTCGCTACTGCTGATGGGGCGCGGGCGGGGTCCCTGGACCTGTGCCGGGATCCGTAGCCGTGTCGGTGTCGGTGGACGTGCTGCCGTCTTCTTCCTTCATAGCCTTCATTTCGCCCTTGAAGACCCGGGCCGACTGACCCATGCTCTTCGCGAGCGCTGGCAGCTTGGCAGCGCCGAACAGGAGGAGAATCACGGCGAGCACAATCAGCAGGTGCCAGCCTTGCATTCCAGCGAACATGTCAAATTCCTGTCTTCGATGAGCAATACACCGAGCCTACGGTTTGAGATCGGCCCACGTCACCTGCTCAGCGGGACGCTCCGAGAGGGGTAAGGCGTGCCATCTTTCACCCAGTGTTGCGGTTCGGACAGTCGTGGGTTCGGTTATGCCAGGTTGCTCGGAGGGTGGAGCGAGCCACGCATGTTCCTGCTTTAGGGGAGCGAGGGCATGCGTGACCCGCACGGTACGCTGTCCGCCCACCGCAGTAGGAGACTATGAAAACGGTCAAGACACGGCGAGGCTTAAATCGAAATTCACCCTCTGCTCACTGGAAGAGGAGACAAAACCCGTCACGAGTGGCGATCTTTTGAGATGCCATGCGGCGCGGGGCCCAAGCACAGCGACGCCATTGACCCGGGAGGAAGATTCACCCTCACGTCATCCTTCGAAGGGCGTGATTATTTCATGCTCTTGCAGTCTTATATAGATAACGCGAGTCTTTCAGCCTCCCCAGCTGGGCTTGCGATCCCACGGGATGGGGGTCCGTCGTCTCATCGTCACGGAGACGACGGACCCAGAGGAAGAAATCCGCCACAGGCGGCCCCTGGGAGGGCGTGCAGGGACACCAACTGCAAGTACCGACTAGGTGGCACTAGTCTCACCGTTACGGCACCCGAGAGCCTGATGTCTTCTCGCTGAGGAACTCGGATGAGAGGGATGTGTTCACGTATGTCGGTTCGAGCGCGCCACCGGAAACCGGGATAAGCCAGACGACTGGCAGCGGGACGATATTTGCGCTGCCGTTGAGCACGCCGACGTATGTGTACTGGACTGTTCCTGAGGCACCTGGAGCTGGTGCCGCCCCTACTCGGGTCCAGCCGCTGAGCGAGCGCTCTTCCAGGCGGTAGTCTGCTGGCTCGGGAACGCCGTTGCCCGGCCCCCATTGCACGGTCACTGTGATGAGTCCCGATCGGTAGGTCCCGGGGGGGACGATATCGCCGGTGTTCGCGTCGAAAGCGTTGAAGCCCACGTTCTGGCCGGTGTTGACCTGTACTCGGTTCGGTTGCGTGATCGTCCAGGTTTGCACAGAAGTGCCTCCCTGCCACACGGAGAGCCCGCCGCCTGGTGCGGGCTGCGGTTCGGCAGTGCTCGCGGCCGCCAGCGGTGTGGATACCGCGACGGCGATGACTGGAACCGACCAGGCTGCGGCTTTCACGATTGTGCGACGAGCGATGGAATGCTGCTCCCGCTCAGGTTCTTCCAAAATGCCCATGATGAATCTCCCGTGGTGAGCGCACCGGCACCGCAATAGACGGATGCCGCGTGTCGATACGCTGACGTCATTGCGTGGTGGCTGCAGTTAGCGATGCATGCCGGGCGTGCGCGCTGGCGATCGTGACCGGCGCTAGCCCTCATTGACGCTAACAACGGGAGAGGTACGGCAACCTCGATTTCAAGGCAATCCACCCGGGTGAGACCCAGGTGAATTCAGGGCCGCTGTTAGGAGGCGAGGAGCTGGAGGGCTCTTCTGATGGTTTCGGCACTCGTTGTGAGGTCGTAGTGGTGAACGAACCCGTGGCTGTCTTCAACCGTCATGACCACCCTCACGTCCTCGCTGGTGACGGCGCCATGGTTGGTGGCGATGGTTGACGGGCGCAAGTGAGTACCTATCTCGAATGTGGTCGGGAGTGTTGCCGAGCTTGGGCCGCCGTCCCCAGGCCGGCGGCCCAAATCTCATCCCCAGGCGGAGAGCTCGGGCCTCCCCACGAGGCGCCGAGCTCTCCGTTGCGCGCTCTCGCGGCACCCCCCTCCGGTGCGCGATGACGTGCTCTACCTATGAGACGCGGAAGGCCGCGTGTCATCACGCAACAGGGGGTGTGAATCGGGGGTGAATTACGAAAACGAGGCTCCCGGGCCACTCGAGATCCCCTGGCATTCCCGCCGCTCCCGCTCTCCCGTGTCTGACGGCGAATCGAGCCACCGGTCAGAAGTCCCGTGTCTGCGCAACATGCGTGAGCAAGTGGGACGTGGCAGCTAGAGAAGCCCCAGGTCATGCGCACGCGCCAGGGCTTCGTCACGATTGTTGACTCCAAGGCGACGGTAGAGAGCCTTGGCGTGAGTCTTCATGGTGTTCACGGACAGATGCTGCCGTGCGCCGATCTGGCGCAGGGTCAGCCCCTGGTCGAGCCCCTGGAGGACCAACACCTGTCGGGCGGTGAGCCCGGCCCGTTTCTGCGTTCGCCGGCAGTATTTCTCGTCGGTCCGGCTCATCATCTTTTCCACCATCTTGCGGATCGTGTCTCGGGAGGGAGAGAGTGACGAGGGCCAGACCATTGGCCTGCGCGGCGGCTTCGAAGTCCGGAGACGAAATCGAGGCTTGAGGTTCTTCGCGCAGGAGACTTGTGGCTGTTTGCACGGCGAGTGCTTCCACACGCGTTCGGGTGGAGTAGCCGTCGCTGAGGGCAGCGGCGGCATAGCGAGAGGCCGCGTCGTAGTCCGCGGCGGCGAGTTCCACTCGCGCGCGCGCCACGCGGGTGACAGGGTGGTCTGCGCTGTTGGCCAGCACGTGTCGAGCGGGGTGCACGCGACCGAGGGAGAGCAAGAGATCGGACTCAGCCATCACGAGAAGGGGGCGGAGGGTGGTTCCTTCGACCAGCCACTCGGCGTACCGCTGTTGGTCTCGTCGCACGTTCTCGACGGCCCCGTGTCGATCGCCCCACGCGAGTGCGTACCGAGCGTGGGCATATGTGACCCCAGGTCCCCAACTCTGTTCAGCGTTGACGGGCTGATCGAGTCTGGCCAAGGCGGTTGCAGCCTCAGCCTGGTGGAGTTCTTCGGTGGCGACAAGGGCGCGGGCGATGTCCGCGGTGAGGGCGATCCGGGGTTTGAGCCAGCCGTGAGCGTGCGGGGACTCGTCGTGGCGCCGCAGCCAGGTGGCCGCCATGGTCATGTCGCCCGCGAGGGCGAGGAAGAACGCGGATTTCCCCGCAGCGTCACGTTCCACGTGTTCTTTGCGGGCGTTGGGCCCGCGTTCATAGGCATCGCGAAGAGTGAGGAGCGCACCGGGGATATCGTCGGCGAGTCCTCGCGTGATTCCGGCCTGCAGGAGCGCCACGGGAAGGCGGGGAGAGATCAGGGCGGGTTGGTGTACTCCTGCTATACGGCCGAGCCTTTCCAGTAGCTCAGCGAGCTGCGCGGCGCGCTTAAGACGCCCCCGCACGCGGAAAGCGATCATCCGTACGGCGATGACGCTGAGGAGGCTGAGCGCTCTCGGCGATCGGGCGACCTCGTCGAGGACCACCAGGTCATCAAGGTCCGGTAACACGGCCTCTCCGAGCATCCGGTCAACCTCGTCTGCTGCCACGTGCAGGCGAATATCTCGGATGGCCGCGGCGCGAGTGTCCTGAGCAAACGCTGGCAACGGGATCACCCGCAGAGCGTCGTCGAGCACCTCGCGGAGATCGTCGAGGAGCATGGACCAGTGAGCCCCCACGAGCCCCACCGCTCGAGTCCAGTCCTCCATCGCGAGTGCTCCGCGCAGTTCCGCGACTATCGCACTGGCTGGCGCCGGGTCATGTTCCGCTGAAGGGGCGCTAAGGAGTGAGGGTACGGTCTCCATGCTTGTTGCTCTCCTCAATAGGGTCGGCGCTCGGCAGCGGTTCGGGTACTGCGAGCTCGAAGGCGAAGAACGAGGGGTTCAGCGAATCGACAACCAGGTTTCTCGGTGGAGCGCGGGCGAATATTCCATACTCCGCAGCCCGTCTCCTCGACTCAGTGATCTCGTCGCTCGGATCGCGAGCGCGACGCCGCCAGTGACAAGGGCGAGGAGCGCCGCGACATGAAGCCAGGTTATCTCGTAGCTGCTGGCGATGAGTTCCTCGGCCAGCTCCGCGCTCACTCGGAGCACGAAATCGCTTGTCATCGAGATCTCCTCTCCATCGCAGGGAGCCAGCCGTCAGCGTCTGGGCGAGCGGAGGACGAGGCGCCCTCGAGCCTTCTTGACTTCCTGAGCCTCGGCGTCCCAGCGCACGCCGGTCACGCCACTCTCGAGCGTCACGCGTAGTGCAGACTCGACGCCCGTGATTGTTCCATGTCCCGGTATGCCGGCTTCGACGAAGTGACGCCACTCTGACGCTTGCCAGAGGACCCGCTTGCCCCACGGCGCCCATTGCACCGTCGCGATCGCGAGGTCATGGCGTTCCATCTGCTTCCCACAGGTTTTGCACGTCCATCGCGAGCCTGGACGGACAGCCCAGGGCGTTTTCCCACTTCCCGGGGGGAAACCCTGACGGAGCCTCTCTGATGGTGATGAGACGACGGGGTCAGTTGATGGCACCGCGCCGAGGGCTGGTTCGCGAAGCGAACGTCGAGTCTTCGTCATGGCATCCTCGTATGTCGCGGGAAGAGACCTGGCAGTAGTGGACCTCCAGGCGGCATGCTGGCATGCGTTCGCCCAGCGCATCTCGGATGTCGGCTCATCCGCGACTTTATGCGTCAGGTGAGAGACAAAACCGTGCGGCTCGCGCGCCGAGAGCGGTCGGATGACTAGGAGCGGGTCGTGAGGAGTGACGAGGCTCGTGAAGCGAGAGAGAGGATGGCCGGGGAGCCTGCGACGGGCTCAGAGAGGATGGTCCCCCCTCGGCTGACGAGAGCGGCTCCCGGATATGCAGAAAGCCGCAAGGATTCAGCAAGTGCCCACGCATTGAAGAGGCTGACTGCCGCGAGGTCAGGGTGTTCACTCCTGAACCTGGCTTCGTCGCCCGCTACAACAAGGAGCAGCCCGGCGTCGCCAGGCAGACGGGCGCGGAGGGAGTCGGCGTCGTTGAGCAAGGCCGTGCACGCCAGGCAACCGGGCCGCACAGTGACGATCATGTGTGGATGCTCCTCGAGCATGTCGAGAAGCCGCACGGGTTCCTGATTGCTCGTCGTGAGGTACAGATCGGGTAGCGCGGTGCCGGTCAGTTGATTTCCAGGCACTGGTGGAGCGGGCGTGTCGGGAGCCGCGCGCGTTGAGTGCACGAGGGTCGTTGCGAGCGCGACGAGGAATGTCGCCACGATGATCCAGGCAGCGTCTCCCCCTTGGACCATGGCGACGGCAGGAATCAAGCCGTCGAAGCCACTCAAACCGAGGACTGTCGCTCCGAGTGCTGCTGCCGCCAGAAGTACGTTGCGCAGGACAATAGCGCGACTGATGGGGGAGTGAACGGCACCGAAGCATCCACAGTCGAAGCGATCTCCGCGGGCGAGCGCTCGTGCCGTAAGGAAGACGAACACGATGGTCGCAGCGGTCGTGGCGACGGCGGTGGCGGTGTATACCCACCCCGATGTGACGAGCAGCGAGATACCCAGCAGAATCTCCGCAAGCGGCAGCGCCAGCGAGACGGGCCGGCGGTGGAAGACGCGGGGGACGCCGAAGTTTTGGAGCGCGTCAAGGACGAGTTGTGGTCGACGTAACTTCGAGAGCCCGGCAATGAGAAACACGGCCGCGAGGACAGCGGGAAAAACTGCGTAAGGCCACATGCAAGATCCTCAGCTGTCCCACCGGTTCGTAGCCACGCCGGGTCTGGGTCTCCGGGAGGGCAACAGCTTCGGGAACGGCACAGTCCGACTCTCTCACAGCCTCCACGGATAGCGCTCTTCCATCTCGCAATCAACGATAAGCATGCACATGGATGAATCATCTTCACCCTCGATTCACCCAGGTGAATCAGCGCCGATGACACTTTTTCGCCCGATCGTGTGACTAATCTGCTCAGTGGACAGCGGGCCGCACCTGACCCCCACGAGGGATCAAGTGCTGGTGTTCGGGGTTCCTCACCCTCTTCGGGGAGAGATCTGCTTCACCTGTATTGCCTCGGGGGAGGGATGCGATGTGGTGGTCATTTGATGCGCTCGGCGCTCCGGCGCGACGCCCAGAGATGTCATTGCTGTTCAGGCGAGCGTCAACAGGGCGGTCAGCGATATGAAGAAGAGTCTGATCGAGCGGGGGGTCGCTCTCAGCGGATCGCAGGCGAAGGAATGGCTGCACACCCGGGGTTGGGATGCGACGGCTCAGAATCTTCATGTCTTCGCTGATGTGTTCGATGCGCCTCGTTTCGGGTATTCACGTACGTGGCTCGCAGCCGGCCAGTATGAACGCATCGGCACAGAGGAATCTTCTCGCGTCAGGGCGTTGCTACTCGTGGAAGGCAGCGCCGAACTCGGTCTTGACCATCAAATGTCGGACTTTGGGGTCGGCGACATGGCTCTCGTCGGCGGAGCGTCGCCGGTCGTGCTGTCCACCACCGCGCCGGTGGCGATCTATGAGATCGTCACGGACTACGACCGGATGGGTTTGGGGAGGTATGACCTTCCGCCCACCTCAGGCCCTCACGCAACGTCACCCAACTATTGGCCGGCACTAGCAGGTCTCATCAATCAGGTGTTGGCGTCGTCCGTAACAGCAGAAGACTTCGGTATTAGCAGCGTCCGAACTGCCGTCGACAACCTCCTGCTCGCCTCGCTGAAGGAATCGACGGCGATGTCGGCGCGAAAGAGGCTTGCAGAGGAGAACCATCTCCTGCGTCGGGCACGAGCGATCATCCAGGACGAGGCGCACTCGTCGGATCTGACCGTTGCGCGGCTCGCTGAACTGGTGCGGGTTTCTCGGGCGCACCTGCACCGCCTCTTCTCCGCGGATAACTCCACACCACTCGCGGAGATTCGTGCCGCACGGGTCGAGTTGGCACAGCTACATCTCGCGGAGGACAACGGCCAGCAGGAATCAAACTTGCTCGAGGTCGCCCAACGGTCCGGATTCAAGACGGCCTCTGCTTTGCGCCGGGCACTCCGGCGGGCATGAGGGTCAAACCCGGTACCATCCGAGACCCCGGTGACGCACCCCCGCGCTCTGTTGCGCAACCGCATGCGTCTACGAACTCGTTGAACGCTCTTCACGTGCGTGCCACGGACCTGAGGACTCATGGGGTCCGTTGCCTCGACGACGATGCTGTGTGGGCCAGTAAACAGAACATTGGGCAAAGCGTTCTTCTCTCCCTCGAGGCCGCTGGGTCCGTAGAAGTCGTGCTCAGCACGCCGGTTGCCCACCCTCACCACGCAGCGTTCGTCTTCGTGCTCGCTAAAGGCCTGCAGCGAAGAACCGGAGGGCAGTCCTCGCGCACCGTCGTGATGAAGAGCAACCTCATGATTGCCCCTTTGGGAGCTAACTCGACGTTGCGCTTCGCCGGCCGCTGGCAGCTGATCGTCGCGCTCGTGCCGCGTTCTCCTCTCACAGCACTGGCTCCGAGGTTGCCGGAGAGTGCTCGCACGTTTACGGATCGGCGACTGCTCGATCGCACCCTGCAGCAGTTCCTCGAGATGTTGCTACAGGACTCGTCTGAGGTGTCGCGCGGCGAGGAGATTGCCCTCGAGCGGGTGATCTCAGAATTGTGCGGGGCGGTACTCCGGGACCGTAGCGCGCCCGCCGGCGAGGACTCACGGCGGGATCGTCTACGCGGTCGCGCTATGACTTTCATCGCCGAGCATTGCTCTGACCCTGAACTATCGCCGGCGCGGGTCGCACGTGAAGTCAACTCATCGCTCAGGCTGCTGCAGGAGGTGTTCTCGGAAGCGGGAAACGGAGTGGCCGGAGCGATCCGACGCGAGCGCGCCCACCTGGCGCGCTCGCGCCTCATCGATTTTCGCTACGACGCGGTCAGCATCGAACAGATTGCGCGGAGTTCTGGCTTTTCATCACCGATGAGCCTCCGTCGCGCCCTCGCGACAGCGTATGGCGCGACTCCGAGGGCCCTTCGGAAACGTCACCCGGAAGCTTGAGGGCCTCCTATCGTCGGGAGACATGAATGTCACCTGACGGCAATCGTATGATCTCCTCTTTCGGCCGAGGCCAGAGAATTGGCGGGCTCCCGCGTAAGGAACGGGCTTCGACTTCGTCTCGATAGGTGGAGGCCTTCACCTCCTTGGCGGTCGCCCAGGCCCGCCACGCCTGGCGGGAGAAGCCCTCTCTCGCCAGGCGTCTCCGAGCTGGGTCGATGATTTTTCGGAAGAAGACACCGTGGCTTCGTGGCTTGATCTTACTGACCTCTTCAACGTTCTCGGCCTGGCCGGAACAGTGCTTGCCGTCGCAAGTGCCGTAACAGCGGGCATAGCGTTCGCCATCGTCGGAGCTCCGTCTGGTGGCGGTGTAGCTACGGTCTGGTGGCTGGGATGTCTTGTTCTCAGTCTGTGCGCCGCCCTAGCCGGCGATTGGCTCCTTCCCGGGATCGCGGCCGCGGCGTTCCCTGCTTCGTTGACCCTGGCGGGCCTCGTCGGACTGCTTCGTGCTGGGTTGCCCCGACCTACAGTACGGGTGGCTCACTAACAGGCCTCGGAGCGGCAACCCCTGAAGCTGCCGCTCAACGCAAGACAACCGCGCTCTGATAGTTCGTCGCTCGCGCTTCGTGCTGACTCGGGCTGTGCCGGGCACCCTGTGAATGCAACGCCACTCCACCAACCGGCAGCGGGTGTGTAGTTCGGTACGCGGGGAGCGGGCTCAGACGAGAATGACCAGTGCCAAGGCAGTGAGTAAAAGCAGAGCCGCATCGAGCATCAGCACGATGTGCCAGCCGTTCTCTCGCGCAGTACGCCTGGTCACCGAGTCTCTCTCCGTGGCCGCTCGGGGGAAAGCAAGCGATATCGACGCGGCGATGATCGAGGCGACAGTCAACACAAGAACCACGGCTATCGCGCCTTTCTCATGACACTTGACGAGTTCTAAGCCCGGCCGCTCGCTCCCTCGGGCTGACCGGTGCGCAGAGCAGGGCGCAGCAGGCCTACTAACCCGAGCGCTCGCCCCAAGAGCAGAGACAATGGAAGCGCTCCTACGGCATCGGCGGGCATGACCCAGTTCCCAATGACGAGGCCGCTGAACACACTCAAGGCGAGACAGATCAACCAACCAGCGGTCGCCATTCCCCCGCCCGCGGGGGAGCCGAGGAAGGTGAAGGCGATCGCCGCGGTGAGGGCAGCTCCGACCGCAAGCACTGTACCCGCCATGCCGAGGAACGCGAAGGCGTCAAGAAGATTCAGCCAGAGGGCCATGTTCTTCTCACCCAAAGTGAACTGGTGCGGTGGCGTTGCCTCGGTCTCCCAGTTGATGCTCGGCAGCGTGAATGTTGGTCGTTCCTGTGTGTCACCTTCATGCATGGTTCGTGAGCTCTCGACCGGCCGTAGCGTCCGAGGCGATTCCTGCGGCGCGATCGATGAGGGAACCTATTGGTCGGGCGATGAGGTAGAAGATCGGGAATGCGACAAGCACAGTGAGCGGCGCCCACCACAATGAGACTGGGGCCGAAGGAAGAGCCACGGCAGCCACACAGATCGCCCAGACAGCTGTAGACCATCTCCGAGAGTTCGCTGCAGCCGGTCCTCGCTCTGTAGCTGCAATCAGGCTGACGGCTCCTGCGACGAGGAGTGAGCACACCAGAAGCATGCACGTCATCGCCACCATGGATTCTACAAAGTCGACGGCGAGGGACTCCGGTGCGGATCCCGTGAGAACGAGACCAACACCTCGACTAACCCCAAACACGGCTGCATCCTCTACCCGCTCTGCCGCCCGCCATGGAGTGGCTAACTCGAGGATGAGGGATGCCCCTGGTGCGTTCTTCCGCGAACATACGTCAGCTTCCTAGAAAGACCTCGGTGGATACGTCCACTCCTGCCTACCGGGTTTCGTTATCCGCGGGCACCGCGAGCGAACTGATCGGAGACATACCGCTCGAAACTCGCGAGGTTCGAGCGGAAGACTGTGGTGTTAGGGCGCTTCCCGCCACAGGAGAAAGCTGAATCGGATCGCTACGGCCTGCGTATCTCAGCATGCGAGACGCGCGTTTCTACTTCATCCCGCTCACTCGAGCCCCAGCACCACGACGGCGCGGGCCTGGCTCCGTAGGAATCTGCTTCTCGCCATCCGGCTCTGCGTCGCGCGCGTACCCGCTATATGCGCCGTAATATTCCCTGCCGTAGTACGCGGATTCGGCGCCCTTGCGGGGCACGCGGTTCAGAACGACGCCGAGCACGCGGCCGGTCGTGCGCGTGATGTTGTCGATGGCGCGCTGCAGCATGTCGAAGGTCGTCTTCCCGGACGACACGACGATGAGCACGCCGTCGGCGCCGGCGGCGAGGACGGAGGCATCTGTCACCGGCAGCACCGGCGGGGAGTCGAGGATCACAATGGCGGACTTGCTGATCTCGGCGAGGAAGTCGCGCATGCGCTGAGAGCCGAGCAGCTCACTTGGGTTCGGCGGGATACGCCCGGCGCCGACGACCGCGAGGGGGATGTCGCGCGAGGGGCGGTGAGCCACGTCCTGCAGGTCGGCGCGTCCTGCCAGCACATCGGTGAGCCCGACATCGTGGGACATGCCGAAGATGTCGGCGATGACCGGACGCCGCAGGTCGCAGTCGATAAGGATCGCCCACTGGCCCGCCGCCGCAAGGCTCGACGCGAGGTTGACCGACACGGTCGACTTGCCGTCGCCGGGCACCGAGCTCGTCACCACGATGACACGCGGCGGGTTGTCCACGTCGATGAACTGCAGGTTCGTGCGCAGCTCGCGCATCGACTCGAGGGTGTGATGGGAGACGCCGTGCTGCGATTCCAGCGAGAAGTCGATCACCTGGCGCTCGTCGGCCATCGACTTCTCGAGCGGCAGCGTGCCGATCACCGAGACGCCGGTCTCACGTTCGATGTCACGCGGGTGGCGGACGCGACGGTCGAACGTGTGCCGGATGAACGCGTACACCAGGCCCAGTGCGAGTCCTGCGAGTGCGCCGATGATGATGTTGAGCCGCGTGTTCGGGGATGATGGCGTGGTGGGCAGCCGTGCCGAGTCGCCGACGATCAGCTCCACAGCAGCTGAGTTGCCGCCCTCTACTGTCTTGACTTCAACCGCCATACCTCGCATCCAGGCTTCGGCTAGCTCCTGCGCCGACTCCGGTGAGGGTCCATTCGCGGTCACCTTCAGCGCCGTCGTGTCGACTGGGTTGGTCACCAGGACCCGACCGACGAGTTGTTCCGGCGACTCGTCCAGCTCGAGATCGGCGATCGCATGCTCCGCGACAGCGCGCCAAGAGCCAAGGTTGAGATAGGACTTGACACGGCTCTGTGCAAGCTGATTGCCGACAAGTTCACTCCCGGTACTACCGTCGCCACCCTTGGCAGTAACGATCCCCGTGGTGTCGGCGGAGTACACCCGCGGCTGCAGGGTGCTCCACCCGAACGCCGCCCCGCCGCCAATAATCGTCACGGCGAGGAGGATGCCCCATCGCGCGCGCAGCACGCGTAAGTAGTCGCTTAGTTCCATCCGCGAATCCTCCTTTGATTCCCCGAGGACCCATGCACGGGAAGTACCAGGGAGAGCATAGAAGGCTGATTGCTCAATGGGTCTCTAAAACCGCAACCGGCCACAAACATCACCTCGACCCAACCGAGAAATCTCATTCTTCGGTAGCGCGCACTGCTGGTTGGCGAGGAAGTCGCGCATCCGTTGCGAAACGAGCAACTAGCTCGGGTTGTGAGGTATCCGCCCGGCTCCTACCACCGCGAGCGGGACGCCCCCTGAAGGCCGGTGTGCGACGTCTTGGAGCTCGGCTCGCCCAGCGAGCACGTCAGTGAGCCCGACGTAGCTCTATGGCGAGCTCACGACGGTCCGCGTCGCTCGGGGGCTGACCGTCGATCTGACGTTCAGAGCACAAGACGGCGAAGGCCAGGAAGAGCACACGTCGCGGAGTTCCAGCTTTGGCCGCAGGCGAACTTCGCGACCGTACCGCTCCAGGTCGCCTGGAGCTACTAGGACAAGGATCTGAAAGCGAGAGTCGCCATGTCGCGGGTCAGCTCTGAGTCGCGACGTCGGGACGCGTTCGTCGCCGAGTCGGCGGTTGCCCCCCGTTTCTGCAGTTTACGATTGGGAGACAAGCGGGCATGCGGGGTCTACCGCTCCGGGTTGATCCCTCTTCGGGAGATCGAGTCCTTGCGAACCACTGGTGCATCTTGGATCAAGGTGGCTAGTACCGCAGCAGAGCAGCTAGTCCGCAAATCTCGCGCTCGATGCTGTCATCGACGTCGGACCATCGTCCTGAGGCGTCGAGGCGCACTATGAACACAGTCCCTCGAACCACGTCGCCCTGTTTCAAGCTGCCGCCGAGGTGCGCAACCGTGGCCATGGCAAGTTCGTTCGGGTGGCCGTTGCTCGATCTCTCATCATCGAGGATCAGCATGTAGTCATCGCCAAGGGGGACCGCCGAGATGAAGCCGCCGACTCCACCTTGGTAGTCATTGAGCGAGTGGACCTCGACCTGACGGGTTCTCCCGACAGCGGTGATCTTGAGTGCCCTAGTCATTGCTAGCCTTCCGGGCTGGCCTGCTGCGGCCACCTTTGGATTGACGTCCTCAGGTTCGCGACGGGCGAGTAAAGGGTCCTTAGGAACAGAGAAGGCCGCCCACGGTGGAACGTGGGCGGCCTTCTCTGAACTCACGTGGTTAGCAGGCGGCGTTCGTTGTGAACGAGATCCAATCCGAACCACCGGCGAGGTTTTGCGCCCAGGCGGTGCCGACGTTGGTGGCGACGACGTTGCCGAAGTAGTACAGGTTTCCGTTCGGCGCGAGGTATGTGTTCTGCCCAACTGTGACGCTGTTGGCAGGAACACCCGCAACAGCGGTAGGGGCCCCGCCGGGCAGGGGCACATAGTACGAAACACCGTTGGAGACATACGTCGCCCAGTCGGAACCCGCTCCAATGTTCTGTACATATGCGGAGGTCACGTTGCTGGCGACGACAGTCGGAGAGCTGTAGGAGTAGACCAGATCACCGTTCGGGGCCAAGTATGCGTTCTGGCCGACAGCCGTGCTGTTCGTGGGTACGCCGGGAGGGTTACCCGGTGCGCCAGGAACGCCGGCCGACGACGAGATGTAGTGCGCCGTACCGTTGGCGACATACGTGATCCAGTCTGCACCTGGGCCAGTGTTCTCACTGTGTGCTGAGCTCACTCCCGTGGCGACGAGCGTGTTGTTGTAATAGAGATCTCCACCGGGAGTCAGGAATGTCTGCTGTCCGACTGCCACGGCGTCGGCAGGGATATTCGACCGGGGGGTGGGGGAGGAGGGCGGGCCGGAGTACGCGGTGCCGTTGGAAACATAGGAGACCCAGTCTGAGCCCGCTCCGATGTTTTCCGCATGTGCTGAGGTCACTCCGGTGGCAATCACGTTGCCGAAGTAGTAGAGGTCTCCGTTCGGAGCCAGGTAGGTGTTCTGACCCACAGTCTGGGAGCCAGCCGGCACATTGGGAACCTGCGTGGGGGCACCGCCGCCGTTGCTGAAGAAGACGTTGCCGTTTGGAGCGACCGTGACGGGTGCGCTTGCGGTAGATGTGCCTACCGAAGCGATGATGTTGGAAACACCCACACCGCCGGTGGAGATGAGACCGGTCAGGGTGGCTTGGCCGTTGGCTCCAACGACGACGGGACGTGCACCGGTGCTGCCGTCGCTCCAAGTCATGCCCGTCGGCAGGACGACGGTTACCGTGGTCCCCACGGGAGCGGGCGCACCTGTCGAGGTCGTGGCCTCGATGACCACGTTGCCGAGGGTGCCACAGGAGAGAACGCTGTATGGACCATTGACGAACTCGAGAGTGATGTCGGCAACAGACGCTGCTGCCAGCGGCGTTGCGACAGCGGCGGCAATCACAGGGATCGACCAGGCGGCTCCCTGGACGACCGTCCGACGGGTTACTCCGGTCGGCTTGGATTCGGATTGAGGATCGAGATCAGGCATGATGGCTCTTTCGTTAGGTACAAGGGTGGTGGCGAAGCCAGCAGCTCCTTGTCCCACCTCGACGCCGATGTTTCTACAGGCGCTTTTGAGAGTGACACAGCGTCGCTTGCTGCACTCCTCACCTGCGAGATCTCGACTCAAACATGAGATAACTCGCATCGTTGGTGAGACAAACCGCACCTCCCCCCGGCGGGACCCAGTCCTGCTCCGCAGCCCCGCAAAGCTAGCCCGGTCCGACGCTTACCCTGCCTGGTGTACCTTCCACGGTGTTCCGGGGAGACTCCTTCCAGCCCTGATGGGGACCGCCGACTGCGGCGCTCAGCCTGTTCGGTCAGGCGCCGCCACGACTGACGCGATCGAGGAAGCGAGTAGCCGTCGCGGGGAGCGCGATCGGTCCGGGCAGAAATGGATAGCCGGGTAGCGTTCCCAACCAAGGGGACGACCGGGTTACTGTCGCCAGGTTGGGGCTTGACTGGGAGCACTCCGGCGAGGGCTACTCGGATTCGACGCTGCTGGCGTGGTGGGGGACTCCGACGGGTTTTGATTCGGGTAACCGACGCGCCGCCCGCCTCGCCCGCCCCGTGGACCGCTCGATACTCGACGGCGAGGCATGCAAACCGCCCGGCGTCTGCGAGCTTCCGTAAACGATCGTTTGTGACGGTTTGACGGATTCGTTGCTCTAGAGGTCGCCGTATAGGTGTGCCAGAACCTGGTTTCGGCAGACGGTTTCGGTCCACAGTTCCGGGGCGAGGAAGCGGCCCCGGCGTGCTATAGGCCAGGTAGGCCGTCGATGCTGAGTGAGTTTTTCTGGCGGCGGTATTCGTCCATCCCCGCCGGCCCCTTCTTCTCGGCATGAAGTCGGATGAGGTCGCGTTCCTCGCGCACGTCCATTGTTGGCACTCCCCACCCGCATGAGTCGCTGATCCTTGTAACGTCCACTGCGATAACGGCGCGCGTGCTCGGGTTGTTCGGATGCAGGCTGACAACCTCATCGAAACCAGCATCGCCGGGGAGAACGACAGAACCTTTCCCGTGGAGACGGACGATACGCGGGCGGCCGTCGAACGAAGTAAACATCAGACAGATGCGTCCGTTCTCGCGAAGGTGCGCGATCGTCTCGACGCCGCTGCCGGTGTAGTCGACCCAGGCAACGCGGTGGGGCCCGAGAACGGACAGCGTGTCATGGCCGCGCGGGGAGACGTTGACATGCCCGCCCGCCGCAAGCGGCGCGGTGGCGACGAACCATAGTGGTTGAGCCTCGATCCAAGAGGCCAGCTTGGCGTCGATTTCATCGAAGAGTTTGCCCATATCATGCACGCTTCTTTCGTGAGGTGGGTTGCGGTGAGCATTCCCCTCGATGCCGAACTCCGACAAGTCTCCCAGTCGCTGCCGCAGGCGACAACGCACCCCACTTCTCGAGCGGGTGTACCGAGGGTGGTGCGGCTCCGTCTCCGGGAGGAATCGGCAAGCTAGCGGGCACCTTCATGCGGGGTGTTTAGGGGGCGCATCAGCACTAGCGCGAGGGTTCCCACGGCCGCGGCGGTGACTGCGATGAGAGTGACGGCGGTGGGACCGTGGTCGAGGAGACGGCCGCCGAGGGTGGCTCCGGCTGCGACGCCGAGGTTGAGGACGGTGACGACGATGCTTCCGGCGAGAGGCCGGAAAGAGCTCGTGGATACGCGCATCACCCGGGTTTGTAGGATCGGGGGAAACGCGCCGACCGCGAGTCCCCAGATCGCAATTCCGGTGATGAACACGACCGGTTGCCCTGCGCTCAGAGCGAGCACGGCGAGACCAACTGTCACCAGAGTTGCCGCGGCGACGATCGCACCGCGCGGGTAACGATCAGATGCAAAACCGGACCCGACGATACCTACCGCCCCGCTCACACCGAACACCAACAGCACCAAGGGGATCGCGGCGCCGGGCAGCCCGCCCAACTGGGTGACTAGTGCCGTGAGGTAGGTGAAGACAGCAAAGTGCCCGACCAACACCAGCCCGCCCGCGATTGCTACCGCAATCACTCGGAAGGTGCTGCGATCCCAGACGCCGCCACGGGCAGGCAACGCTGAAGGTACCTGCGGCAGGATGAGCCAGAGCACCCCGGCGGTCAGGACAAGAACCACAGATAGGCCGATGAAGATTGCACGCCACCCCACCACATCGGCCAGAGCCGCCGCCACCGGTAGTCCGGCAAGGCCAGCGAGCGTGGGCCCAGCCAGGACGATCGCCAGTGCCCGTCCGAGCCGCTCGGCACTGATGACGGACGCAACATAGGAAACGACGAGCGCCCAGAACAGTCCGTGCGCCGTCGCGGCGACGATCCGACCGGTAAGTGCGAGCGTGAGGCCTGGAGCAGTCGCGGTGAGCAGGTTTGCTGCCGCGAGCACAATCAGACATGCCGCCAGCAGTGGCGTGCGGGGCACCCGGATCGTGAGTCGCACGAGCGGAATCCCCACGATCGCGATAGTGAGCGCCCAGGCGCTCACCATCAGCCCGATCGCTGATTCGGATACGCCCAGATCAGCACTCATCACCGGCAAGAGCCCGGAGGGCAACATCTCGACCGTTACCGTCAGCAGCGTCGCCGCGGTCAGCACCGCCAGAATCGGCCAGGCACGGTGCGGACGGGCGGTGCCGGGCAGGGGTGACGGCGTCGATCGTGTGCTCATACGACTACGCTAAAGATTGACATCACTGTCAAGGTCAAGTCCGGAACCACAAGACCCGAGTACGAGGAGTGAACGGATGCGCATCGGTGAGATCTCCCAGCGCAGTGCAGTCGCGTCCCGCATGCTGCGGTACTACGAAGCCCAGGGACTCCTCCAACCAGGACGACACCCCAACGGATATCGCGACTACACCGAATCCGACCTGAACCAGGTCGTCACTATCCGCGATCTTTCCCGCTCCGGTGTCCCGACACGATTCATCAAGATTGTCCTCGATCGCCAGAGCGGCCAATCTGGGTGGTCGAGCACCTGTGACGACATCCTCGCCCGCATGGTGACCGAACAGATCGACGACCTCGACACCAAGATCGACTGCCTCACCACCAGCCGCGCAGCGCTGACCCAGTTCCTCCGCGAAACCCACGCGAGCACCTAACACCGGCACGATGCCGGGCGGGTACGGCAGATACGTGAGCGGCTATATCGCCGCGGTCGTTCTTCTTGCAGCGCCCTGTCCAGGTCGTCCAAAAACGATCGTTATTGGGCCACTGAGGGACGTTCGCCCGCTACTCCGTCCCGGAGGGGAGAGAGCAAAGAGCGCGGCCTCAGTGGATCAGCGCTTGGTCGTAGATCCCCACGTGCCTGGGTCCGATCGTCTGTCCCAGCTATTCAGTGAGGTCGATCACTAGTCGGGGAAGCTCGCGGCCAGGAATCGAACCACTAGGCGAGGTACCAATCCGTCGAGCGCCAAAACGCAGATAGAACGACTCCGCACCTGGATCCGCGTCGAGTTCCAGACGCGAGAAACCTGCGGCCCTCGCGGCGCGCAGCGTGTGCTCAAGCAGCATTCGGCCGCAGCCGGTGCCGATCGCGGACGGATCAACGAACAACGCCGATAGCTCGCCGTCGTTCGACCCACCTTTTAGGAGGCTGAAGCCAAGAACCGTGGCGTCGTGCTCCACGACCCACATCAGTCCTGACCCACAGACCGTCGCATCGAAAGTCAGCTCAGCTCGGCACGCTTCGAGAAACTCGGCCGAATACCCCCAGTGACCCTTTGAGCGCAGAGCCAACGCGGAGATCTCTTCGTGCTCCTCGGGTCGCGCCTCCCGTACCTGCAAATCACTCATGAGTCTCACTATGCACGCCCCGGCGCCCAAGACGCTGCCCGCTGGGGATGACGTGCCGCAAACGATCGTTTACGGCGGGCTCGTCGACGGCCACGATCAGGTGCGCGACACGCCGCCGAACGATCCGCCGAAACCCCCTGCCGAAACCGAAACGCGCCGAATCTCCTGCAGTACCGTTTTCGGCATGCCACATGAAGTCGGATACGCCCGCGTCTCGAAGCGAGACCAGAACCCCGGGGCGCAAGAGGCCGAGCTGCGCGCCGCCGGCTGCGAACGGGTGTACGTCGACCACGGTGAGTCCAGCCGCGTAACCGACCGCCCGCAATGGCTCGCATGCCTCGACTACCTCCGACCGGGGGACACCCTCAAAGTTCGCCGCCTCGACCGACTCGCCGGCAGTGAACGCATCCTGATCGAAACGCTGCAGGACCTCGACGCCCGCCGGGTGAACATCGTCAGCCTCACCGAACCGTTGATCGACACAACAACTCCGATGGGCCGAGCGCTCTACGGCATCGTCGCCGTGTTCGCGCAGCTCCGCGTCGACACCATCCGAGACAACACGCAGCGCGGCCTCGACTACGCACGCAGCCAGGGTCGCGTCGGTGGGCGACCGAGCGTGATGACCTCCGAGCGAATCGCGACCGCGGAGCGGATGCGCGCTGAGCACCAGAGCTGGGACAGCATCGGGCGTGTGCTCGGAGTGGGGTCGTCGAGCGTGCGCCGTGCGCTCAACCAACGAAACCAGGCGTAAGTAGGTCCCGAGCGCGCGCTGCTGATCCTGACGCGAACACCATCCCTAGACTGATCGCACGAGGACTGCCTCTGAGCCGATGCTCAGTCGAGGGGCGTAGATCTGTTCCGGCTCGCCTCACGAGACGTGCGAGCAGCAAGCGCACAAAAACAGTCAAAGGAAAGGCAGGCCGATGACGACGGGGTTTGAGCGCTACAGCGGACATGAGGTCTGGGAAACTCTTCGACTCAAGCGAGAATCTCTCAACGCAGCGCGGTTTGACAATGAGGCGTCTGAACAAGCGCGCGAAGACATTATCGAATGGCTCGACGAGGCGCTGAAGACACGAGCCGCTCGCCAGCCATCTCTGTATCTGGGAGCGCTGGATCAGCTAAGCGCAGCCCTGAATCAGCTCCCCGTTGACACAGCGTCCTTCAATCAGTTCGTGGCGTATCGGGCTCATAACGGGTACCCCTTTCAGCTGCTTGAGCAGGCACTTCAAGGGTTGCCTCTGCCTCCACCTAAAGATCTCAAAGCATCGTATGTTGAGCTGCTGGACCGTGAGGTCGAGGCGCGCACTGCTCGTTTGACCGAGTTAGAACGACGCATTGCGGAGACTGAGACAGCACTTCAAGATCGCATGAAGGAGTTGGAGGGCGTCAGCGTTGCTGCGGAGGCGTTGCAGGCCGATCTCCAGAGCCAGCGGGAGGAGATTGCCTCAGTCAGCCAGTCGGCCGAATCGGACATGCGCCTTGCATGGCAGGCAGCGCTCGAAGAGTGGCAGCAGGAACGCAAAGCGAAAGACAACGAGCACGAGGCTCAAGCGCTCGAGAGCATCGCCACACTCGCCGCAACCACCAGTGCTGGCGAAGCTCTAGCCGAGCATGCTGCTGGCGATCTAAGCGCCACCGATTGGTACGGGCGCGCTAAGCGAGAGCGCACCGCCGCTCAGTGGATCCGGGTCGGAGCCTGGATCGCGTTCGTGTTCGCAGGCGCCGTCGGCTTCTACATCGTTAACGAAGCGATCATCAAGAACTTCGACATCTCCATTGGCGGAGGAATCCTGCGCGCTTCCATTGCCGTCGTCATCGGCGCGTTTGGCGCGCTACTTCTGCGCGAGGCGGGCAGACATTTTCGGGAGGCCGATACGGCCGAAGATGTGGCTCTGTCACTCAAGGCTTTGGCTCCGTTCTACGCTAACTCCGCCGATGGCATCCGTCTGGCAGCGCGAGTCGAGCTAGGAGACGCCGTGCTGGTCAAGAACGTGCTGTCTAGGTTCTCCCATCGGGACGCGTCCAAACATGGCGCAGAGGTCAAGCCTGCAGAGCTCCCTGGGCTGGTCAAGGAAGCTGCAGAAGCACTAAAGATCACGGGAGACGCAACGACGAAATAGAGGCATCCCGTCGATTGGCAAGCCGACTGGCAGGATGAGCTTCGTGGACTACGACTTCAGTTCAATCGGCACCGACGGGTTCGAGCGTATGGCTCAGACCCTCGTGGTGGCTGCGCTCGGCAACCACGTGAAGCCCACTGGCGTCGGGCGTGACGATGGTCGTGACTGCTATTTCAACGGGCCCGTGAGCTACTCGGGCGTAACCGGTCCCTGGGACGGCTACGGTGTCGTCCAAGTGAAGCATCGCGCGCGGGACTCGGATACAACCACGAACCGTCAGTGGGTGCGCACTCAGATCTCATCGGAACTCAAACGCTGGAAACCGCAGCATGGAAAAAGGCGCGACAAGCGAGCACGGATCCCGGCCTATTACCTCTTCGTCACGGGCGCCACGCTCTCTCCGGAGGGCCAGGACGACTGCCTCGCCTTCCTGAGGGAGAAGTGCGCAGAGATAGGGATCATCGACTGCGACCTCTGGTCCCGCGCAGAGGTCTCGCGCCACCTCGATAAAGAACCGGGCATCCGCCAGACATATCTCCACATCATTCTTCCCGGCGACATCGTCGAGGCGATGCGTAACGGAGCGGGCGAGCAGCACGCCCTTCTCGCTATGCATCTCAGCGTCGGAGCGCTCCGAGAGCTGGGAGAACGGCAATGGGCCCGCCTCAGTGATTCGGGCCTGCAAAGCGAGGAGCGCCTACGGCTCACATCGGTGGCCGTCGATCTCCCTTGTGCGCGGGAAGGAACGACGGACCAATCTCAGGGCATCCTGCGTACCGCTGTCGCGCTGGGGGAACGCGACCTCCGTCCGTCGGAATCGAATCAGTACACAGGTATTCTGCTGAAGGGCGGGCCGGGACAGGGCAAGAGCACAATCGCTCAACTCCTCTGCCAGTTCTATCGAAGCGCATTTGTCGAGGACAGCCCCGCGCTCCTCCCGAAACAGAGAGAGCTTCTAAAATCGACGGCCACAGCGGTCAGTCGACTAGGTCTTGAAACTCCAGTGCGAAGACGCTGGCCAGTGTATGTGGATCTATCGAAGTTCGGTGACAGCCTTGCCAGCGACGAGGGCCAGTCGCTGCTGAGTTACATCGCATCGTCTACCCAGATTCAAGGTCAGACGATGCATGAGGCGGATCTTATTCGTTGGCGCAACGTGTGGCCGTGGGCTGTAGTACTTGATGGGCTCGATGAGGTTGCGCACGCTACGATCCGCGAGCGCGTGTCCAGCGCCATCGACGATTTCATCACAGACTGCCGGATGAGTGATGCCAACGTGCTGTTTCTCGCGACGACTCGGCCCCAGGGGTACCACGGTGAGCTGGGCGGGCTCGACCTAGATGAATTGAGCTTGCATAGTCTCGGTCCGCAGCAGGCGTTGGAGTATGGCAAGTTGCTGGCGAGCACACGTTATGACGATGACCCAATAGCTCGGAACCGAATCGTTGAGCGGCTAGAGGAAGCGTCCGAGTCTGCATTGACCTCAAGACTGATGTCCACGCCCCTGCAGGTGACAATCATGTCGACGCTGCTCGAACAGGCTACTCGCGTCCCCGAGACCCGTCATGCCCTTTTCGACGCCTACTACAGTGCGATCTACTCACGCGAGCAAGCAAAAGCCTCACGCCTCGGCGAAATCCTTACGAAGTACCGTCTCGTCGTCGATTTTCTTCACGAACAAGTAGCGCTTTACCTGCACATTCAGGCGCAGTATGCGGGACGAGCTGAATCACTTCTTGACAGTGCTCGGCTCGCGCAGCTGATCGCATATCGCCTCAGGTTGGACGAGCATGACGAGCGGGATGCTCGACGCCTCGCCGATGAGATCATTACTGCAGCACGAAACAGGGTCGTCTTGCTTGTCGGTAAACATGACAACTTGCTGGGGTACGAGATCCGGCCGATTCAGGAGTACTTCGCTGCGCGCGCCATCACCTCTGGCTCCGAGGCGGAAATCTATGCCCGCATCGAGAAACTGATCCCTGGTGCCCATTGGAGGAACACCCTGCTACTCGCCTTCGGGCGGCTGGAGACGCACACAAATCCGCAGGTCCCACTGGCTCTTGTGAGTTTGTGCGCCCAGGCGGACTCCGCGTCCCCTCTCTCACTGGAGGTTGGACCGGGGCGCCGTCTTGCGCTCTTCCTGCTAGCGGATAGTTTCGCTGCCAACGTACCGCGGCTGAGGAGAGCGTTGCTGAAGCAGGTACTCGATGTGTTGGCGCATTGGCCGGACGCAACGATCCCTCAGCTACAAGCGGTGCTCTCCGCTGAGATCGAACAGGATTCCACCAGTCGGGCAATTGTTCAGCAGGCACTGATCACCGCGATCACTGGCGGCAGTCCATCCATCGCCGCCGCCTGCGCTGTTCTGGTCCCATGGCAGCGAGCACGTCAAGGGCGGGGCACGCTCGCCAACTTCGTCCTCGCTCAAGACCAGCGTTGGCGTGCGACGCCAGCCGACGTGCAAGTTCACGTGGACGCCGGCGGGGCCCTCCGAGAGCTGATATCCACAAACGATCTCACCCCCACTGAGCGTGCCGTGCTCGAGAATGTCCTTCTGCGGTTCGGCCAGTGGGCGTACCGCAGTGGAGTCCCTCTAGCCACGCTTGGAGCGGTCACGCGCCAACCACTTCAAACCGGTCCGGCGTTGCCGGAGGAGATCTTGCGCTCGGATCGCGTCACCGGACGGTTGTTGGATGCGTTGAATGCCATCCTCCCCCCCGACGGTGACCTTGCCCAGATTCTCCGAGAACAGCTGATTGCGGTGAAGGAAGGGCTCCCCGCATCCGCAAACGAACTGATTGCGGACAGCGTGCTCGCTCTGCTCGATGCCGGATCAGACCGCTGAATAGCTCGGATCTCCTCGAAGAATCAGCCTCGACTGAAATATGCCCCTATCAGGGTCGCCGGTCCACCAGTGGGATCGCAGATCGGAACATCTGCGGGAGAATCGCGTAGCTTGTAGGCGCCCGGGGGAGTCTGCGCGCAGCGAGCCGGCACGCGAGTGTCTTCCGGGGGAGCGGATGCAGCGTCGGGCTCGATAGGGGGCATCCGATGAGGTCAGACGCGAAGCTGTTTACGTACGAAAAGCTTCCCGTGGTGATTAGTCGGGGATGTCTTGGAGCCGGTCGTAGACATCGACTGACTGTGGGACGCCCTCTCCGGCTGGCTGAAGCTGGTGCTCCCACATCTGTCTCACGAAGCTATTGACCACTGGCGCCTCCTCCGTGTCAATAACGATCGTAGATTCCGTTGCGATTTTCATGGTTACGACCCTTGCGAGTTGGTGCACCTCTTCATTCGAGGGGGCCTGGTCGCCGAACACGATCAGGGCGTTGCTGGATAGCGGCATCACGGTATAGCTCCGTTTCGGCTTCCCCGTCCGGTGGAGTGTGATGGCATGGATGCTGGTATCGCCGAGCAGCAGTGGCCCGATACGGGCGACCAGCGTGACGGGGGGCAACAGTTGCGCTAACGCTGGCAGTGCCTGCAGGCGGATCCCCTTGAGTTGCTCGCGGTCCGTAATCGTTGCAAGATGAGCGAGTTCACGCGAGGCCTTATCCGTGCGGCCCCAGTTCGCCGGACTAGGCACCATCATGACGTTTCCGCCGTGAGTGCCGTACTTTTGGGTCGGTGAGCCACGCAGCGCCGGATAGCGGTCGTGAAGGAGAACGGCATACTCCCGCACCGCGCTCAGGTCGACGCTCGTGGGCACTCTCGTAAAATCAAGCAGGCGGGGGAGAGCCCGGCTGAAGGCATCCTCCACCCTCCCGTAGGCGGCCTCGATCGCTGGCGCGTTGAGGCCCCGGTCGGCAGCAACGGCTTTGCCGATGTCCAACGCCTTGGGCGCTTTCATGCCACGGCGCAACACTGTGACTCGGTTGTTTGTTGCCCACTGACGCATGTGCGCCCGGGCGATGTAGTGGTCAAATGGTAGACCCATCGAGCTGCTCCCGACATCGCTTCGGAGGTTTTGCCCGAATCGTACCTGTGACAGGCATGAGTAGGCGATCGGCTACCTCTCTGTGTTGACCGACACGGCAGCTTCTTCCGCCATCATGGGCGATTCAGTGCGGGAGGTAGCAGGGGAGCGATGCGAACTGCAGCTCGCGATCATTGCTGAGCGGCGTCCGCGTCCCGCGGTTGGTGTCTTGGGGTCCGTTGCCGTCGCATCCGGTCGGTCGAACCGCTCGCGTGCGATTGACCGGAATCGATACGCCGGTGGTCAGCCACGACAGAGAACCGGGGGAGTGCTACGCCGAAGAGGCGCGCGACTTCCTCGACGGCATCGTGTACGGCAACACGAAGAGCGACGAAGTGATCCATATCCCGACTGGCCATGCCGTCATCATCCCAGGAAACGCCCTTCAAGAGTCATGACGTGAACCAGCACCAGCTGGAGTGGTCCTGCATGCCGAAAGCGCCGCGAGGGTTGCGGCGCAACCAATCTCGAGAACTTGCGTCCTCAGCACCCCATCCCAACGCCGCTTCGATCTCCTCCGCGGATGGTGACCTGCCGTGAGTCACGACCAGTATTTTCGGCTTCTCCTCACGGCTTCGGAACTCTCGGCTGAGGAGATCGTTGACCGCTACATCGCGAAAGCTGTAGCCGATGACTAGCCAGTGCTTTGATCGCGTGAGGCCCTTGCCAAAGACCTCGTACGCGAGTTTGAACGGATGCGCCTGAACGTCTTCAATTTTCTGCCTCTCGCGGTTCAGAACCACGAGAGGGCGTAGATCCGTGGTTCCTCGCCTCAGCTTCTTAAACAGCTGATTGCCCTTCACCTCATAGCGGTCGAGTTTTCCGAATTGAGATCCATCCTTGGTCGCCCAGTAGGTCAGCGACCCGTGAAGGTGAAGAAGGCGAACTGGGTACTGGGCGAGCGTCGGAAAATCGGAAGCTCCTTCGCGCAGCAACATCGCCGGCACTCCCTCGCTCCCCAACTTGGTTCTCCGGGATTTCCAGCCGTGGCCAAGATCGGCAACCCGTCGAGTTCCGACGTTCAACAGGGCAGCGAGAAGGATGGTGTCGTAGTTGAGATTGCCGAAAGTGATGCGTCCAGAGAAAGAGTGGTAGACCGCCCTCAAGAGGTCGTCCAGTGGCTCAGACTCTATGTAGCTACTTCTACTGTTGTCGTACACAACTTCCAGGACGTGTCCCGTACCAACGTTCCGAAGCTCCCGCGCAAAGTCGATGACCTGCTCGATCGACTTCGCGAGTTCCCGATCTTTCGGGTAGGAGAGCTTGGCAAGAGACTGGAGATGGCTGAGGCTCCGATGCTCCGCACCAAACGCGCCCACCAAGCGTTCGAAGTCATTGTCGCTGGTCTCGCCAGAGGGCAACGTTGCGTCGGCAAGCTCTCTCATAGCCTGCGCGACATTCTCTCCGCCGTCACCCGAATTGCTGATACGCCTCCGCACCTGTCGCGTGATATTCGACAGCAGGAGCTTTTCGTTGAAGGCGATCGACAGACCGTTGCCGACGAGGACGGCTACATCACGGTCACGTGTCTTTGGCACAGATCCCCCAATAGTCGGCTCCGACAACAGTGTATGGATCGGCTGTCACCAGGGGGTGATCGTTTGGGGATCGCTCAACGTGCACCGCGGGGCCGCCGGCTGGTTGCAGGGGAGCGTCGCCGACAAGAACGACACCGTCGTCCGTTACGCGCTAGCTGGCGCCGCACAGCCAGTCGCAGTGAGCAGGTACGAACTCACGGCGGAGACGCAGAAGGCACTGCCGGACGAAGAGAGCATCACCTGAGCGTTCGAGGACGAGCTCGCACTCGAGGCTGTAGCCGATGACGATGAGGGAGAGAAGTAGACGACGCCACGCATGACTCTATTGGAACTAATAGTTCCAATAGAGGACAGGCAAACGTCATTGGATTGCTGTGATTGGTGAGTCCATCCAGGCTCTGGTGCCGCCAGCCATGCTGGATGTACCGTGATGCCCAGCCAACAGGAAGGACCGACATGGCCAACAATGACGAGGACCGGTACGTCGTCCAAAACAAGGATCGTGGCGGCTGGGACGTGAAGAAGGAGGACGCGCAGCGTTCGTCCGGTCACTTCGACACCCAGAAAGAAGCCATCGACCGCGCCCGGGAAATCGTCGACAACTCCGGTGGCGGCCGTGGAGACATCCGCATCCAGGGCCGTGATGGCAAGTTTCGCGACTCCGACTCAGGTCGAAAGAACGAGTCGCCGCGGAAAGACACGCGCTAAGCCCGTTCTCACAGGTCGGCGTGGCGAGCGACCGACAGAGTACTGTCACCTCCTAGCGTCAGAATGACCAGCTCCTGCGCGAGGCTCCACCCCTACGGTGCGTCGTACCGCCGATCCCGTTGGACCCCCCTAGAGTGACATTGCGCGACAGTCGTGCGCCCCGAACCCGGCCTTGAGCCGGGTTTTGTCGTTAAGAGCTATTCCGGAGCCGCGGCCCAAGGGCACGCGCACGGACCAAGTTCGCGGCTACGGCCGCGTTCCACCGTCCCCTTCCGTGGACGGACCACCCAGAGGGGAGGTCGCAACGTGGATCTTTCGAGCCTGTTCTCGGATCCGCTAGTGCTGCCTGCTCTGCTGATCGCAGCCGGTCAGGTCACCTGCCGGCTGCTGCCCCTTCTGTCGAAGCGAGCTAACAAGCTCGCCGTTCGACTGATCCGGGCCAAGCGGAGCAAGTAGCAAAAAGCGCCCAACGCCAATGGTTAAGGAGGAGTCTGCCCAAAATCAGACTGACATAATTACGAGTATCGGGCAGAACATGGACCAGGTGTCTCGGCTCCCGGCCGGGTGAGTGTAGCCGGTCAGCGAGGTCCGGCCGGCGGGGTGGGAAGCCCTCCGCCAGCGCTCCAGTCGGGCTTGCCGCCAGCGGCGTTGGAGGTGATCGAGGTGCCGAGGATGAGGAAGCGCACTTCTTCGTCCGAACGGGGGCAATGTTCGACGCCTCGAGGGATCACGTAAAGGTCTCCTGGGGCGAGTTCGATGTCGCCGTCGCGCAGCTGGATCGTCAACCGGCCGCCGAGCACCAGGAACGTCTCGTCTTGATCGTCATGGGAGTGCCATCGGGTGGAACCGATGCCCTTGGCGACCTTGAGAAGCGTGCCGTTCGCCTCGCCCACGACCACCTGCGACCAGTATTCGGTGAGGCCGTCTAGGGCCGCGGCGAGCGACACGGCGCGCCGCTGATCGGTGAGAGGTGGTTCTGAGTCGAGCATGCGCGGTACCTTTCGACGATTTTGTACTTCAAGGTACATCAAAGCGTAATCGTGAGTACACTCGGGCTATGGACACTCGAACCCGTATCCTCGACGCCGCCGCTGATCTCTTCTGGGAACGCGGCTACTCGGCGACGAGCCCGCAGGCGCTTCAGGAGCGGTCGGGGGTCGGCCAGGGCAGCATGTATCACCACTTCTCGGGCAAGCGCGATCTCGCGGTCGCGTCGCTGCGGCGGGAGAGCGAGCGGCTGCGCCGGTCGACAGCTGACCTGCTCGACGGGGCAGCAACGCCCCTCGACGCGGTGATCGCGTATCTCTCGACCCCCCGGGCTCCTCTCAAGGGCTGTCGGTTGGGGCGCATGACGCAGGAGCCCGAGGTGCTCGCCAACGACGAGATGCGGTCGCCCATCGCTGAGACGTTCGTCTTTTATCAGGGCCGGCTCGCCGCCCTTCTCGAGGCAGCGCGCCGGGATGGCCAGCTTCGCGCCGAGTTCTCGCCGATCGACGTCGCCGCGACACTGGTGGCCATCGTGCAGGGAGCGCATGTGCTCGCCCGATCCGAACAGTCGGCGGATGCGTTCCAGCGGGTCGTTGCGGGAGCTGTCCAGCTGGTCCACGCGCTTCGCGCCTGATGTCGCCCCGCAGCGGCCGAGGCCTCGGTGAGGGATTTGGCAGGCTGCTCGGCGCGAACCTTACCTCGAGTCTCGCGGACGGCATCGCGCGCACCGCCGCACCGCTCCTCGCTCTGCGACTGAGCGACGATCCGCTGCTGATCGCCGGCGTCGCGGCGGTGATCATGGTGCCCTGGCTGTTGTTCGCGCTACCCTCCGGGATGCTCGTCGATCGGTTCGATCGCCGGCGTATCCTCGCCCTCGCCAGCGGGTCGCGCGCCGCGCTGGGCGTGCTGCTTCTCGTGCTCACCGCGACCGGCTGGCTCTCGATCTGGTGGCTCTACGGCATCCTGTTCGTCTACGGCATCGGGGAGACGCTCGCCGATGGGGCGATCCGAGCTATCGTCCCCAGTGTCGTTGGCCCCAGCGATCTTGCTCGGGCCAACGGCCGGATCGAGGCGGGGGAGCAGGTGTTGCAGGGTTTCGTCGCAGCCCCGCTCACGTCGGCTCTGTTCGCAGTGAGTGCCCTCATTCCACTGGGGATGGACGCCGCGGCCTTCGCTATCGCGGCCGGGCTCGCCCTCGCGCTCCCGCGTCGCGCGTCGGGACGGACGGCGCACGTTCCCACGCAATCGCTGGGCGTACAGCTGCGGGCGGGCTGGCGATTCCTTGTCGCAGACCGGATGCTGTGGATGCTGTGGATGTTCAGCACCTTCTTCGGGTTCAGTCTCACCGTGGCGAGCAGCCTCGTACCGTTCGTCGCCGTTGACTCGTTCGGACTGCCGGAGGGGTTGTTCGGTCTGCTTCTGCTCTTCGAAGCCCTTGGGGGTGTCCTTGCCGCGGCGGTCGTGGACAGGATCCGTCGCCGCTTCGGAACGGGTCGCACGATGGCGGCGGCGGCTGTCCTCGGCTCGCTGGCGTTCCTCCTTCCCTGGGCTGTGCCGCAGGTGTGGGCGCTAGCCCTCGGATTGTTCGTCTACTCGGCCGGGTTGGTCATCTGGAACGTGCTCATCATCTCGCTGCGGCAGGCAGCCATTCCGACGGAGTTGCTCGGGCGGGTCCACGGCACATGGCGCACCCTGCACTGGGGAGCTCTCCCGCTCGGGGCGCTCGTGGGCGGCCTGATCGGCCGCATCGATCCAACGCTGCCCTTCCTCGTGGGCGGGGGCGCCGCGGCTGCCGGAGCGCTCCTGCTCAGCGGACGCCTCCGCCGGTTGCCCGAGCCCGAAGACCTGTGAACCCACCGCGGATCGGGGTCCGCGAGCGTGACGCCTGCACTCACCCCACAGCGGTGAGTGCGCTCGGCCCGTCGTGGGATTCGGTGCTTCCTCGTACTCCTGGTGTTCTACTTCTGTTCCTTCTCCGCCTCTTGTATCGTCGAGCCGGCTCCGGTCATCTATCGCCTCTCATATCGTCACAGCCTGCTCGATCCATCAATGAAACGGGCAACCGCGTGTTGCCCTCGTGGCGCGGACCCGTCCCCCGGAGGAGGGTTTGGTGGGGAGGCGGCGGTAGTTCACGCGAAGGCCTGCGTCTTGAATGCTGAGTGCCGGGTCGCTCAGGACGGCGACGGCGGCCGAGAGGCCAGCAATGGCGAGTTTCTCTCCCGGGCATCGGTGGCCGGTCTCCACATCCGCGCCGCCGTGCGGGATGAACGTCGGGATCGCCTCGAAATCCTCGACGTCACGGAATCGTTCCGGATCGAAACGTCGTGGGTGAGCCCAGGACCGCTCATCGGTATTCGTGCCCAGAATATCGAGCACGACTCGACCTCCAGCGGCGACACGGTGTCCATCGATCTCGATGTCCGCAATCGCCCTGCCTGGCAGCATCGGAACAAAGGGAGCGGTTCGGCGGACCTCTTGGGCGAACATGACCGCCAGTGGTCCTCCGACAGGCGCTTCACGCTCGCGAGACTCGGCAGCGATCCGTCCCCGCCACTCGGGCCGATCATGTAACTCCTTCGCCGCGAACGCGACGAACCGGGCCACGGCGATCATGGGGCGAATACTGTTCTGCAGCTCCACACCCGCCACACGAGCGCTGAGCAACTTTCCGTCCCGACCGCGGTGGTGCGCCCACAACTCCAGCGCCGTTCCCGCAGCAGGGCTCAATGAACCATCCCGCACGGCCTCGATCAGACGAGCGGCATGACGATCCGACCACATCCGGTTGACGACGGCAAGAGCGTACGCCGGCGAGTAGGGAGAGCCGAACCCGTCCACGATCTGAGCGAGCCGTGCCGACCATCGCGTCTTCGCGGCAGGCGTCCCAGGTAGCCCGGCCCATCCCATCACGGCGCGACCGAGCGCTCCCACGGCCGCGTCGTACGCACTACGCTTCCCGCCATCCAGCCACGCCGCCCGCTCAGACTCCCACTCGCGCTCCAGCCACGGGGTGAGTCTCTCCACCTGCGCATCCTCATAGGCGACATCAACGAAGGTCGACTTGCGGTGCCGATGATCTTGACCGTCGAGGCTATGAACAGATCCGTGCCCGAAAAGCGTTTCCTGCACCAGTGCCGGCATGGCACCGGTGCGGGCGATCCGGCCCTCGTCGTAGAACAGACCGACACCTTCCACACCCCGCACGAACACGGCATCGTCTCCGAGGAGCCTCATCGGCGCCGAACGTGCGCCGTGCCACACGCGCCGCCAGATCCGGTCACCAAATCCATAGCCACGCGTAAGCAGAAAGATCGAGTCGTCACGAGTCACTCGTCGAACTGTGGGGGCCAGAGAACTCTCACGCTGCATCAACATGATGCGACGATCACACATCGCGATCCGCGATCCCAGAGGGGAGCGATCCTGCCGCCCTTGTGATAGAAGAACGCATCCAAACTGACATAAGTACTATCAGTGGTGGTTCCGCCGGCCGGTAGTGGGGGAGTGATGTGGATCATCTGTCCCGCGCCCGTCGGACTCATCGAGCTGGTCTTATGCACGTTGGGAGTGGTCTCCGGGCGGGGGCTCTCAACGCGCCTCGCGATCTTCGCTGAGCGGCGTCCGCTCCCGCAGCCGGTTTTCTTGGGGGTCCGCTACCGCCGCATCCGGTCGGTCGAATAGGTCGGGGTCGCGTAGGCCCCGCCTTGCGGGACGTCCGGGTCGATGTGCTCGGGTGCACTCCACCGGACGGCATTGTCTCGGGGAACGAATCCCGCCGCCGTCCCAGCTGTGAGGTCCCACCATCCTTCAGTGTTCGCGGACACGGCGTAGAAGACCGTCGTGTGTTCCGTGGTGGTCATCGCCGCGATCAACGCGCGCACGGCGTCGGCGGGGCTGAGCCATGTCCGCTGTTCTCGGGCGGACGCTGGTTGCTGCTCGTAGCTGCCGATGCGGAGCGAGATGGTGCTGATGCCGAATTTGTCCGCGTACAGCCGGCACAGGGCTTCTCCGGCAACCTTCGAGACTCCGTAAAACCCGTCCGGGCGGGGCGGCATGTCCGGTGTGAGTTGATCGCCGGACGGGTAGAGGCCCGTCAGGCGGTTGCTGCTCGCGTAAACCACGCGGGGGACGCCGGCCCGCCGGGCGGCCTCCAGGACGTGGTAGGTGCCGACGATGTTCACTTCGGCGAGGTCGTGGAAGTCTGCCTCGTTGGGGATCCCGCCGAGGTGGATGACACCGTCCGCACCATTGAAGAGGTCGACGAGCGCATCCAGGTCTGCGAGGTCGGTGCGTGCGGCGGATTCCTGCGGCCCGAGGGGAGTTATCGTGCGGATGTCGGTGGAGACGAGCACCGCCTGCCGTTCGAGGAGGGCGGAGCGGAGCTCCGAACCGATGTTCCCGGCTGCTCCGGTGATGACCCAGCGGGTTCCAGCGATCTCTGTCATCGTGCGATCGTACAAGGCGTAGGGGCGAAGGTCCCGAGACGCCCGGGGCTATCCGATACCGGCCGCACCCAGAAGCGAGCCGAGACCGTAGGTCGCTGCGAGTGCAAGAACGCCACCGACCACGACGCGCAGAACCGACTTCCTCCTGGAGGACCCACCAAGCTGGGCGGAGGTCCATCCGGTCAACGCCAACGCGACGAGTACGGCGAGGGACGTCGCCGGCACTCGCCAGGGATCGGGTGGGATCAGGATGGCTAGAAGGGGAAGCAGCGCTCCGATCGTGAACGCGAGCGCTGAGGCGCCTGCTGCGTGCCAGGCGCTTACGACGTCGGCTTCGTCGATGTTGAGCTCGGCTGACAGATGCGCGGCGACAGCGTCATGCTCGGTGAGTTCGATAGCGACTTGGCGGGCCGTCTCGAGGCGCAGACCTTTCGCGAGATAGAGGCCAGTCAGCTCCTCCAGCTCCTCGTCGGGCATGTCGCGAAGCTCCTGTTTCTCTCTTGCGATGAGTGCCCGCTCGCTGTCGCTTTGACTGCTCACGGACACGTACTCGCCGAGAGCCATCGAGATGGCTCCGCCGACCAGGCCCACGATGCCCGCAGTGAGAATGGGACCGAGGTCACTAGTTGCGCCGGCGACGCCGACGACGATGGCGGCAACCGAGACTATGCCGTCGTTAGCGCCGAGCACTCCCGCACGCAGCCAGTTCAAGCGTTGCGCGAGTCCCTGACGGTGTGGCTCGTCGGAGTGCGGGAGCGGGGAAGGCGGGACGGCTGGGGGCATGCGCTCACTCAACCACGATCTCCCGCCGTACGGCGGCTCGCGTCCACCGGGACCTTTGGCCCTGGCTGAGAGCGTGCGGACGCCCGATCGTTGGGGTATCCCGTCGCGACATCTCGTCCGCGGCACGACATGAAGGATTGCCATGACTGCTCTGCAGACACCACTCCCGCGCTCGGCTGAACCCCTCAGTGCCGCGAGGGGGGAAGAGACGCGCATTGTTACCGTCGCCAGCGGGCGGCGCTGGCTCGCCGTCATGAGGCTGGCGACCGGCTTCATTTTCTTGTGGGCGTTCCTCGACAAGACGTTCGGCCTCGGCTATTCGACGCCGCCCGAGCGGGCATGGATCTCGGGTGGGACACCGAGCCAGGGCTTCCTCAACAGCGACTCCGTCATTGGCCCGCTGAAGCCCTTCTTCGCCGCGATCGCCAGCCCCGTCAGTGACGCGCTCTTCATGGTCGGGATGCTCGCGATCGGACTGGCCGTGATCCTCGGCGTCGGCCTGCGCATCAGCGCCGTCGTCGGCGCGATCCTCATGCTCGCGATGTACCTCGCAGAGTGGCCCTTCGGCGTCAACGCGGCATCCACCAATCCGCTGGTTGACTACCACATCATCTACGCCCTCGCCTTAATCGTCACCGCTGCCCTCGCGGCCGGGGACACCTGGGGTTTCGGACGGCAATGGAAGGCGCTCCGGCTTGTCCAGCAGAACCGCTGGCTCGTCTGACGAAGCGGCGGGGCAGCGAGATCGCGGCGGAAGCAGGGTCACATGAAGACGATCGTCGTAGGTTTCGACGGCTCCAACGCGTCCTTTGTGGCCGTGGAATGGGCGGCCGAGCGGGCCGCCCATGGCGAGAGCCGGGTCGAGATCGTCACCATCGGGGGCACCATCCTCTCGGACGAATCTCGAATTGGTGAGTCCCTCCGTGCCGCCGAGCTACGTCTGCGTGACAGCGCGCCAGGTTGCGATGTCACCTCGCGGCGCGTGGAAGGCACCATGCCGGCGGCGCTGCTCGAGCAGGCAGCTGCAGCGCATCTGCTGGTCGTCGGCGCGCACCGAAACGGCGCCGCGAATTCGATCATGTCCGGCCGATTCCTCCGGCTCGCGACGAGATCCCTCGTTCCGATCGTCGTGGTGCCTGATCACTGGTTGCCCTCGGATGCTGCGGTCGTCGTCGGTCTCTCCGGCCACGAGGCGTCCTCTCAGGCGGTGGAGTTGGCGGCCAGCGAAGCGAATTCGACCGGTGCATCACTCGCGATCGTGCATGCCTGGGAGATGCCCGTGCCGCGAGTCGAGGGGCCGGTTTCTCTCCGGGCGTCTCCAATCCAGGTGAGATCCGAGCACGCAAGGACTGTGCGCCGCGCGACGCTGAGCGTGCGCGCCGCGTATCCCGCCCTGGCGGTGGAACAGGTGCTCGCTCACAGAGGCGCGGCAGAAGTGCTCCACGAGCGCGCACGGGACGCATCCCTCCTGGTCATCGGTAGCACTCATCGCGGGATCCTCGCCGACCCGCTGTTCGGATCGATCACACACGAGCTGCTCACCCGATCCGCGATTCCGGTGTGCATCGTGCCGCACGCGGCGCTGCCGGCGTGATCGCTCGATAGACTCGCGACGACGGGAGGCAGTCATGCCCGAACGTTCAGGTCCACCCGATGAAGCGGCCGACGCGGCACTCGCACAGCGCAGGCTGCGTGACCTGCTCGACGCGAACGCTTCCATCGTCGAGCGACTCGATCTCGAGGTCGTGCTTCGCCGCATCGTCGAGGCCGCGATGAGGCTGGTCGATGCGCCCTATGGCGCGCTCGGAGTCATCGACCGCGATGGCGGTATCGAGCGCTTCATCCACGTGGGGATGGATGCCGCCACGGTCGAACGGATCGGCCCACCGCCCGTGGGGCACGGCCTCCTTGGGGCCGTGATCACCGAGCACACGCCGATCCGGGTCACGCATCTCGCCACGGATCCCCGTTCCACCGGCTTCCCCGAGCACCATCCGCCGATGGATGCGTTCCTCGGCGTTCCGGTGCGCGTCGGCGACCACGTCTACGGCAATCTCTACCTGACCTCGGGAGACAAAGGGCCTTTCACGGAAGAAGACGAAAGGCTCGTCATCGCCTTGGCGGCCACGGCGGGGATCGCGATCGAGAACGCGCACCTGTACGACATCGCGAAGACCCGCGAGATCTGGAGCGAGACGACCGCCGACGTGATGGCCGCGATGTTGGAGGTCTCGGACGAGAGCGTGCTCGAGGTCATCGCGGAACACGCCGGTGCCTTGATCGACGTCGATCTGGTGGTCGTCGCTGTGCCGCACGGCGACGATGACTTCCGGGTCACGACAGTCCATGGTGTCGATGCCGCTTCGTTGCGTGGTCGAATCTTCCCCGCCGCCGGAACCCTCGCAGCCCGCGCACTGGCCACGCAGCGGGCGGCGAGCGTCGGCGGCGACGGTGACGCCGACGCCGACCAGGCGCCGGTTGACTGGCAACCGGGGGCGGGCCCCACCGTCGCCATCCCGCTCTACAGCGGCTCCGAGCCGCTCGGCGTTCTCACCCTCGCTCGACGTCTGGGAGCGTCCGCATTTACCGACGCGGATCTCGATCTGGCGTTCGCGTTCGCCGCTCAGGCCAGTGTCGCCATCGAAGTGGTCAGAGCCAGAGAGGACCGGCGGCGCCTCGAGACGAATCGTGATCGCGCGCGGATCGCGCGCGATCTGCACGACCATGTCATCCAGCGCCTCTTCGGCGCGGGTCTGTCGCTACAGGCCGTGTCCGCGACGGTCGATGCCACCGCGTCCGCGGTACTCGAGACACAAATTGACGCCATCGACGCCGCAATCAAAGACATTAGAACGGTCGTGTTCGCGCTGGGTGCAGGCGACCGCGGTAGCCAAAAGCGCACTCGCGACCGCCTGCTGGATACGGTGGCAGAAGTCTCCGTAGGTCTGTCGTCCACTCCGCGCATCACTTTTTCCGGGCCGCTCGACTCCCTCGTTCATGCACGGCTCGCGGATGAACTCGTTGCGGTGCTGCGCGAGTGCCTCACCAACACGGTCAAGCACGCACACGCCCATCATGTGGAAGTTGCCGCTGAGGTGACCGGCGACGTCGTCGTTCTCACGGTGCTCGACGACGGCCACGGCATCCCAGCAGGAGCGCGTTTGAGCGGGTTAGCGAACATCACCGAACGAGCGCAGCTTCGCGGCGGCGTATGCACCATCACCTCAGAATCCCCCTCAGGGACTCGCATCGAATGGATGGCCCCGGTGAGCGATGGCAACCAGTCAGGAGAAACATGATTCGCGTCTTTCTGGTCGACGATCACGAGATGGTGCGGCGTGGAATCGCGCAACTGATCGACGCGGAGGCCGACCTCTCGGTGATCGGCGAAGCGGGCACGTTTCGCGAGGCCGTCCGGCGAATCGATGCCACCCAACCCGACGTCGCTGTTCTCGATGTCCGGCTCCCCGATGGTGACGGGGTGACCCTCTGCCGCGACATCCGTTCCGCGCACCCGAAGATCGCCTGTCTCATCCTGACGGCCTACGACGATGACGATGCCCTGCGTTCGGCGATCCTGGCTGGCGCCAATGGGTACGTCCTCAAAGACATCCGCAGTGGCGCACTCATCGACGCCATCCGCCGCGCCGCTGCCGGAAGTTCGATCCAATCCGACGACGTGCAGCGCCGTGGGGTGTCTGCCATCCGACCGACCCCACAGAGCGTCAACGAACCCGCCAACCTCGACCTCACGATGCGGGAAAGCCAGGTGCTCGACCTCATCACGGGCGGCCTAACTAATCGTGAGATCGGAGCACGACTCGGTCTTGCCGAGAAGACGGTGAAGAATTACGTGAGCGGGCTGCTCGCGAAGCTCGGAATGGAACGGCGCACTCAGGCGGCGGTTTTTGGTTCCGAACGGAAACACACGACATCCTGAGCCCTTCCAACGGCACTATCGGCTCTTCAGCGGGGACAGACCGGATGCTCCCCCGGGGAGCTATGTCGACCGACGACGCCGACGCGCCCGCCTATGAGGTGCAGACGAGGAGAACCCTGAACACAGCTGCGATCGGAGCACTCGCCATCCCCACAAGCTTCTCGTCATACGGGCGTCTCGCCGAAGCCTCCTCACGCCGGCGCCCAAGATAGGTCCTAAGACCTATCGGGAGACTGGACGGAAGCGATAGGTTGACGTCAGACCGCATGAAACGGCGATCTATGGGCCGGTGAAGTCCCCAGCAACGCCGGCTGGTGGTCCCGAGGGTTCCCCAGACCTGCCGGGACCACCCCTTCAACACATACGCGCGACGGCCAACGTGCTCCTTCCGCGCGCAACGGGAGCCGGGCTTAGTCAGCGATAGCGTCGCTATGCTCCGCCGCGGTCGCTGTTCGTCAGCGTCCGAGGCTCGCCTGCATCATCCCGGCGCCGATGCCCCAGGCTGCCAGAGCGGCTACCGATCCAACGAGCGGGAGCCACCATGCAGGACGCCGACGTATCAGCCGGATGATTGTCCAGATCGCTGCTGCGATGAAGATAAGCGGTGGGGCCACGAGGGCGAGGTAGTAGCCGGCGGTCATTACCCCGAAATCGCAGTTCGTGCCGGACCCGCACCCGTCCGAGACCATGGCGAGGAACAGCGACACGAACGCGAGCATTGCGAATCCGATGAAGCCGGCAATCAGGAGGATGCTGGATGCCACGACGTCACCGACTCGGACCGGCCGCCGCTGCGCGCCATGACCAACAGCAGGGGGCGCGAACGGATCAGGCATGGAACGAGACTACGGGCCGCTCGTCCACAGAAGTGTGGAGCGGCAAATGATCAGGCGATCCGCTAGGGCGCATCTGGGGCTCGCGCGCCGATCCTCAGCCATTCCGCGTTGGGGCCTTCCACCGAGGAGCCCCAGTCATCGCTCGGTGGAAAGCTCAGAACGCATGGCGCGAATCATCCCCAGTTCCAGCACGGCGCCCCTGCGAGCAGGGTACGCGTTCCCGGAGGGGGCGTCCGGATCGAGCTGGCTCACTGGTTCCACGATTCGCTGTAGGACCTTCGGCCCTATCGTCGTCTCTACGCGCGACGCAGGCTGGTCGGTGTGAAGGACCGCGACCAGGGAATGGGGCCGATCCTTCGTGCACTAGCGCCGCTTCCGGCGTCGGTGCCTTTTCGGAGGGGGAACTTCTCATGCGCAAGCCCACGATTCGTACTCGGCGACTCGCCACGTTCATCGTCGGTCCTACCGCGATTGTGATCGCAGGACTCATGGTCTGGCAGGGATCCAACGCTGCCTTCACGGCGACCACCCGCAACACCGGCAGCAACTGGGAGACTGGGTCGGTGATCCTGTCGGATGACGACCTCGGCGCGGCTGCCTTCCGCATCGACGGAGTCACCCCCGGCCAAACCGGATCGAAATGTCTCGTCGTCACCTCGCAGTCCACCGTTCCCGGACAGGTTCGCACCTACGTGCAGAACCTCGGAGCGCAGGGACTCGAGAACAACATCACCATCTCCCTGCAGCGCGGAACCGGTGGCAGCTTCGCCGATTGCACCGGGTTCGTGGCCACAACCACTCTGCCTCCGCTGTCTCTGGCGACGATCAACACCGGCATCAACAACTACGCCACGGGCGTCCTGCCCTGGACCACCGCGGGGATCGCCGGAGAGGCCACGGTCTACAGGGCGACCTGGACCTTCGATGTCACCAGCTTGACCCAGGCGCAGATCGATGCGCTGCAGGGCAAGTCGGTCAGCGTCGACGTCGTCTGGGAACTGCAGTCCTCCTAATCGCTTCGGCGACTCGGAGGCAGAACAATGACGGGGCAACCCGCGGGGGAGGAGCCCCCGACTCGGCGCGCAGCTGCGGCCGACTGGGGGCTCCTGCTCGTGCGCCTGCTCGCACACGGATACCTAGTGTTCATCGTCGCGCTCGTAGGCTGTGCCACCCTTCCTATGGTGTTCGGGCTCACGGGAACCGTGGTGCAAAGCGAATCGATGATGCCACACATCCGCATCGGCGACATCGTTCTCTCCCGGCCGTTGCCGGCACAGGCGGCCACGCCCCTCGGCCTGGTAGTGACCTTCCCCGCCGCCCCCGGGTCCGCGACACCGGGCATCCGACTGCACCGCGTGGTCGGAACGAACCCAGACGACACTCTGATCACGGCAGGTGACGCCAACCGGGATATGGATAGTGCTCCACTTGACCGCGCTGACATCATCGCGGTCGCCTCCCTCCTCATCCCCTGGATCGGCCTGCCAGCTTTCTGGTTACAGCACGGCCTCATCCTCCCGTTTGCCGGTTGGCTCACCGTCACCCTGCTGGCCCTGACAATCGAGTTCTTCGCGACACGGGCCGAGAACAGGGAACGACGGGGACGCCGGCCCGAGCACATCCGACCGCCGCGGCGCCGCCGCGCTCTGAGCGGCACCGCGCATGCGCTGCCCGTCGCAGCGCTGGTGCTCTGCGCCGCACTGGTTGTCACCGCCCCTAACGCCCCGGCGGCCAGTGCCGCGTTCACGGCGGACACGGTCAACACGGCGAGCAACTGGGTCGCCGCGGTGGACCAGACTCCAACCAAACTCGTCTTTACCGCGAACCCGTCGAGCTCGACCGGTGGCACAACGTTCGCGACCCAGCCTGCTGTGAAGGTCCAAACCTCAAACGGCGGTCCGACCGTTAGCACCGTGCCCGTGACCCTGTCGATCACCACCCCTGCAGGTGCGACCCTCGCCTGCAGCTCCAACCCCGTGGCGGCGGTCGCCGGGACGGCCCAGTTCTCGGGCTGCAAGATCGACAAAGCTGGCACCTACACGCTCACCGCAACCTCCCCCAACCTATCCGGAGCGACCAGCACCAACATCACCGTTACCGTCGGCCCGGCGATCAAGCTCTTGTTCTCGGCCACGCCAGGCAACACGGCCCGTAACACCGCCTTCACTAAGCAGCCGGTAGTCGTCGTGCAGGACGCCGGAGGCAACACGGTCACCAGCAGCACCATCCCGATCACTCTGTCAATCACCAGCGGCACGTTGACCTGCACGAGCAATCCCAAGAACGCGGTGGCAGGCGTGGCGACATTCGCCGGATGCCGGATCGACCAGACCGGCAACCACATCCTCACAGCACGCTCCGGGGCCTTGAGCGGAGCCAGCTCCACATTCTCCATCTTCTCGGTCGCCAGCAAACTGACCTTCGTTACATCCCCCGCGTCAACGGTAAGCGGCACGCCTTTCGCCAGCCAGCCGGTCGTCGCCATCCAGGACGCCACCGGTTACACCACCAGCGGGACAAACCCCATCACCCTCACCCTCACCACCCCGGCAGGCGCGACACTCGCCTGCAGCCCCAACCCTGTCTCCGCCATCAACGGCACCGCCACCTTCAGCGGATGCGCCGTCGGCAAAGCCGGCACCTACACCCTGACCGCTTCCACTACTGGCTTGAGCTCGGCAACCAGCACGAGCTTCACAATCAGCGCAGGCCCACCCACCCGCCTCGCCTTCACATCGTCACCATCGAGTTCGACAAGCTCGACCAGCTTCACCACCCAACCAATCGTCGCCATCCTCGACAACTTCGGAAACACCACCGGCAGCACGTCATCAGTGACTCTCGCCGTCACCACACCTGCCGGGACAAGCCTCGCTTGCACGAGCAACCCGAAAGTGGCCATCACCGGCATCGCCACCTTCTCGGGATGCCGCATCGCCCGGGCAGGAACCTACACCCTGAGCGCAACCGCGAGCGGGCTCACTTCCGCTGCAAGCGGTAGCTTCACCATTTCCGCCGGCCCCGCCGCAAAGGTCGCGATAACAACCGCACCCACCACCGCAGTCCGCGGTGTTGCGTTCCCCACCCAGCCCGCCATCGCCATCCAAGACGCCGCAGGTAACCTCGTCTCGACCACGACCTTCGTCAGTCTCACAATCACATCTCCGACCGGCGGAGCAAACCTGGGGTGCTTCTTCAATCCGATCCTCACCGACGGAGGAACCGGTACGTTCACCGGATGCCGAATCGACCGCGCCGGGACATTCACCCTCACCGCAGCATCTCTCGGACTGACGCCCGGTCAAAGCACGAGCTTCGTCGTCGGTTGATCGTCATCATGTCGACAGCGACCACACGACCTTGTTCTGACATCAGCACCCTTCACCGGCAGGTACGTGATCCGTTGGGATGGAGTTCGTCGGCCCCTTCGGGCTGATCGGATCTCTCGGCTGCAGTGCGTGCTTGCGCGCGCAGCGTTCGGAGCTTGACGGCACCAGGCCGTTGACCTGTCGTCTCGGAGATCGGCTTCCGAGAATCGTCGGAAGGCTCAGGTCAGTCGTGCCGAGACGGTGAGGTCGTCGTCGGCCGTGACGCG